>CALMWD010000528.1 GCA_937873105.1 uncultured Rhodanobacteraceae bacterium | reverse complement strand
GGCCTGCTCGCCTTTGGCGACACGCTGCGCCACGAATCACACGAGGCCATCGGCAACCTGCATGCCCTCGGCGTGCGCACCGTGCTGATCTCGGGCGACAACGCCGGCGCCGCGAACGCGGTGGCGCGCGCGGTCGGCATTCCCGCCGACGACGTGCATGCGAACGTGCTGCCGGGCGACAAGGCCGAGGAAGTGCGCGCGCTCGCGGCGCTGGATCGGGTCGCGATGGTCGGCGACGGCATCAACGACGCGCCGGCGCTGGCCGCGGCCGACGTCGGCATCGCCATGGGCAGCGGCACCGATGTCGCCATGCAGGCCGCGGGCATCACCCTGATGCGTGCGGATCCGCGCCTGATCGTCGACGCCATCGACATCTCGCGGCGCACCACCCGGAAGATCCACCAGAACCTGTTCTGGGCCTTCATCTACAACGTGGTCGGCATCCCGCTCGCGGCCGCCGGCCTGTTGAACCCGGTGATCGCCGGCGCTGCGATGGCCTTCTCCAGCGTCAGCGTCGTCGCCAACACCCTGCTGCTGCGGCGCTGGACGCCGCGCGCCCAGCATCGCCACGAACGAGCCTGACATGCGCCACGTCTTCCGCCCCGAACTGTCCGACGCCAAGCAGCAGGGCCTGCACAACATTGGCGAGGCCGCCGCGCTGACCGGCGTCTCGGCGAAGATGATCCGCCACTACGAGAGCATCGACCTGATCCCGCCGGCCGGCCGCACCTTCGCGAACTACCGGCTGTACTCGGACGCCGACCTGCATCGCCTGCGCTTCATCAAGCGCGCGCGCACGCTCGGCTTCTCGATGAAGGAGATCGCGCAACTGCTCGGCCTCTGGTCCGACCCGCAGCGCAGCAGCAGCGAAGTGAAGAAGCTGGCGCAGTCGCACGCCGACGAACTCGGCCGCAAGATCGCCGAGATGCAGGCGATGCAGCGCACCCTCGTCGATCTGGCCCAGCGTTGCCACGGCGACGACCGCCCGGACTGCCCGATCCTCGACGATCTTTCGCGCTCCGAACCGGCCAAGCGCGGCAAGGCCGGCGCCTGCCACTGAACTCAGAAGCGATACGACAACCCGACCGTGAAGATCGCGTCGCCCCAGCCGTCCTGGCCGGGCTGGCCGGTGTCGTTGAGGTCGTAGCGGAAGCGCACGTCGCCGCGCAGCAGCAGCTTGCCGTTGTCGGAGAGTTCCCAGGAACCGCCGGTGCCGAGTTGCATCATCGCGTCGCGGCCTTCGGTGATGCCGCTCGGCGCGTCGAACTCGGACACGCCGACGCCGACGAGCACGTAGGGGTCCCATAGCGGTTCGCGGTTCACCTCGACATAGTTCACCGACACGGTGCGGTGGCGCAGCCCGTAGTCCATCGAGAAGTCGAGCTGGTCGGCGCCGAACTCGAGTTCGACGGCACGCTTCTCGCCGAGGCGGCGCGTGATCGTGGCGAACTCGGCCGAGCCGTCCAGGCGCAGGGCGTTGTCGGTGATCATGCCGCCGACGCGCAGGCCGAACTCCCAGTCGTCGCGGCCGGACGCCTGCACGAACGCGCTGGCGGACAACATCAGCAGCAGGCACAGCAGGCGGATCATTCATGGCTCCGGTGGGCATCGGCGTAACGCACCGCATGCCAGGAAAACAGCGCCGACGCGGCCGATGCGAGCACCGCCATCGCCGCGAACGCGGGCACGCCGAAGCCGATCGCACGCAGGCCGATCATGCCGAAACTGGTGGCGACGTCGCCGGCGCGCCAGATCGCCGTGTCGATGAAGGCCTTGGCCTTGTAGCGCAGCTCGCGCGGCACGCGCGTGTACAGGCCTTCCCGCGCCGGCTGCAGCAGGCCGTAGGCGCCGGCGCGCGACACGATCATCGCGATCATCGTGATCTCGGCGCCCGGCATGAACCCGACCAGGGACAGCACGACCACGTTCAGGCCGCAGTGCAGCAGCATTGCCGCCAGCGGCCCGAAGCGCACCAGCAGCAGCGGCGCGACCACGAGCTGGTAGAAGATCTGCAGCAGGTTCGCGGACTGGTCGATGCCGGCGAAGTATTCGGTGCGCGCCACCGCGGTGCTGAGGGTGTCGCGGGCGATGTCGGAATTCAGCGCGTACAGCATGGTGCCGATGACGTCGGCGAGCAGCATCAGGATCGCCATCGCGCGCATGAAGGGATCGGCCCAGACGGCTTTGGCGCCCGCCCACCAGCCGCCGCCGATCGGCCGCTCCGCGATCGTCGCGTCGCGGCGTCCATGGCGCTTCGCCCATTGCGACAGGATCAGCACGCAGGCCAGGGCCAGCAGCAGGGCGCCCGACGACAGCCACAACAGGCCGGCCACGCCGATGTCGCCGACCAGGGCCTTGGCCGCGGTCGGTCCGGCGATGGCGCCGAGCGTGCCGCCGATGCCGATCGGCCCGAACAGGCGGCGCGCCTGGGCATCGGTAAACAGGTCGGCCATGTACGACCAGAACACCGCGACCACGAACAGGTTGAAGACGCTGACCCAGATGTAGAACGCGATCGCCGCCCAGGTGCTCGGATGCTCGGACGATGCGATGGTCGAGAACGCGATCATGCCGACCGCGAAAAAGGCGTAGGCGATCGGGATGAAGATGCGGCGCGGGTAACGAGCGACGATGGCGCCGTAGAACGGCGTCAGCACCAGGGTCGCGATGAAGGTGCCCGTCCACAGCCAGGGCAACACGTCGGATCCGCCCGCGGCCGCGCCCAGCTGCTCGCGCACCGGGCGCACCAGGTAATACGAGCCGAGCACGAAGAAGAAGTAGACCGCGGCGATCGCCGCCGCCTGGAGGTCGCGCGCCGACACGGTGTACGTCGCCGAATCCTGCGCCTGCTGCGTTGAAGTCACGAACCCGTCCGTGCCGCGGAGACCGCGCGCAGTGTAGCGGTCCCGGCGAACACGTACACTTCGCGGATGCACCTGTCCTCGATCCATGTCTATCCGGTCAAGTCGATGCGCGGCCATGCCGTCGCCGAGGCCGAAGCCGAAACCCGCGGCCTGCACGGCGACCGTCGCTGGATGCTGGTCGACGCCAACGCCCGCTTCGTGACCGCGCGCCAGCATCCCCGGCTGCTGGCGTTCGCCGCGGAACGCATCCGCAACGGGCTGGTCCTGTTCGCGCCCGATGGCAGCGCGCGCGACGTCGGCGAACCGCCGCTGTCGGCGCCGACGATCGAGGTCGGCATCTGGAAGTCGTCGAGTCCGGCCCGCGTCGCCGACGCGTCGATCAACGATTGGCTGTCGCAACGGCTCGGCATCGACGTGCGCCTGGTGCACATGGCGGAGGATTGCCTGCGCGGCGTCAGCCG
>CALMWD010000527.1 GCA_937873105.1 uncultured Rhodanobacteraceae bacterium | reverse complement strand
CAGCGCCAGGGCGAAGGCGCAGGGGCAGGCGGCGGCGAGCACGGCCAGCACCGCCGGCATGGCGCGGCTGGGGTCGGCTTGCCACCAGTACAGGCCGGTCAGGACGGCGACGGCCAGCATGGCCAGCGTGAAGCGTGCCGCGATGCGCTGCCCGAGTTCGGTCGTGCCGGCCTGCTGGTGCAGCCCGGCGCCGATGCGCGCGCGCAACTGGCCGAGCCGGGTCGCGGTACCGATGGCGGTGACTTCGAGCACGAGCGGCGCGTCCAGGGCGATGCTGCCGGCGAGCACGGTGTCGCCGGTGGCGCGCAGCACCGGCTCGGCTTCGCCGGTCAGCAGCGATTCGTCCACGCGCGCCGGCGTCGACCACAGGCGCCCGTCGACCGGCACCGATTCGCCGCTCGGCACGCGGATGCGATCGCCGCACTGCAGGTCGCCGAGCGCGACCGCGCTCGCCTGGCCGGTCTCGTCGAGGCGGTCGGCGTGCTGGTGCTGGGCGCTCGCGATCAGCTGCAGGCGCTCGGTCGCGCGGGTGCGCGCGATCGCCTCGACATGGCGCGCGCCGCTGAGCAGGGCGACGAACATCACCGCTGCATCGAAATACACGACCGGGCCGCCGCGGATCGTCTCGATCATCGATGCGAGGTAGGCCAGGCCGACCGACAGGGCGACCAGCAGATCCATGCCCGGGCGCCGTAACGCCAGTTCGCGCCAGGCGCCGCGAAAGAACGGAAAGCCCGAGTAGAACACCACCGGCGTCGCGACCAGCATCGCGACGATGCGGAAGAAGTCGCGCGTGCCCACGTCGAGTTCGTCGGCGCCCCAGTACAAGGCTTCGGTGAACATCATCGCCTGCATCGCGCCGAGGCCGGCGACGACCAGGCGTTTCAGCGACTGCCGACGCTCGCGCCGGGCGTCGGCCGGATCCTGGACGATGCGCGGCGCGTAGCCGATCGCGGCCAGGCGCGCGGCGATGGCGCTGAGCGGCACGCGCGCCGGATCGAAGCGCACGCGGGCGTGCGTGGTCGCGGGATCGACGGTGATCGCGGACACGCCCGGCATCTGCTGGCCGACGCGGTCGATCAGCCAGGCGCAGGCGGCGCAGCGGATGTTGCCGATGCTGAGGTCGCACTCGGACTGGCCATCGACCTCGTGCACGTACAGCCGCCGGAATCCGGCGCTGTCCCAGTCGCTGAAGTCGAGGGCGGCATCGACGCGCCCGGTGGCTTCGCTGCGCAGCGCGTAGTAGTCGCCGAGCCCGCCCTGGTGCAGCCATTCGGCGGCGGCGCGGCAGCCGCTGCAGCAGAAGGCGCGTTCGGCGCCGGCGAGCGTGGCGTGGATCAGGGCCTGCGCCGACACCATCTCGCCGCAGTGGTAGCAGCGGTCCGCGCTCATCGATCGGACCAGGCCGGCGTCAGCGTGACGTGCCGCTGGCCGAGCTCGCGGGCGCCGACGATGCGCCAGGCCGCATCCGCGGGCGCCAGTTCGAGGCGGAAGCGCGCGTCCGGCAACGACGCCTCGGCGCACCAGCGGCGCGGACCGCAGGGGCGCAGGTCGATCAGGCGATCGCGGCTCGCGTCGGTGGCGTGGATGGCCGCGAGCCGCAGGACCGCGTCCGCGGCAAGGGCGTCGGATTCGCCCTGCAGGCGCAGGCCGAGGTCGCCGAGTTCCAGCTCGGCGCTCAGGCCGAGTTCGAGCGCGCGGCGGTCGCGGGCATCGTCCGTGGTCTGGATCTGCGCGACGCGTTTCACCGCATCCGGCGTCGTCGGCAGCGGGCCGCGCGCGGTGCGGATCGTCCAGACGCTGGCGCCGGCGACCGCCAGCGTCAACGCAACCACGAGCCACAGCAGCGGTTGGCGCGCGGCGCCGGCCATCGGCGCCTCAGAACGGACCGAAGAAGCGCGACTTCTGCGTGCGCTGCAGGTCGCCGTCGAGGGCGCGCACCTCGAACACGACTTCGCGCGGACCCTTCACCGCGCCTGCCGGCGCCCGCACGGTCACGGCGACGTTGGCGACGCCTTCGGCCGCCACCGCGACGTCGGCCGCGTTCGCGCTCAGGGCCAGGCCGTCGCCGCCTTCGGCGAGGGTGATGGCGTAACGATGCGCGACCTGGTCCTTGTTGACGATCTTGAGGGTGTAGGCGTTCTCGATCGCGCCGTCGGCGACGACCCGGTACAGCGCGTTGCGGTCGCGCAGCACGTCGATGATCAGCGGCGTGCGGTTGAAGACCGCATAGGTGAAGCTGCCGATCAGCGCCAGCAGGATGAAACCGTAGACGATGATGCGCGGCCGGATCACGTGCGGGGTCTTGTGCTCCAGGCTGTTCAGCGTCGCGTAGCGCACCAGGCCGCGCGGATAGCCGATCTTGTCCATCACGCTGTCGCAGGCGTCGATGCAGGCGCCGCAGGCGATGCACTCGTACTGCAGGCCGTCGCGGATGTCGATGCCGGTCGGACAGACCTGGACGCAGATCGTGCAGTCGATGCAGTCGCCGAGCTTGGGCGCGCCGTCGGCGAACGAACCGTCGGCCAGCTTCGGCAGCTCCAGCACGCTCGGCACGCCCTTGCGGCGCGAGCCGCGCGGTTCGCCGCGTTCGCTGTCGTAGGCGATGATCAGGGTGTCGCGGTCGAACATCGCGCTCTGGAAGCGTGCGTAGGGACACAT
>CALMWD010000526.1 GCA_937873105.1 uncultured Rhodanobacteraceae bacterium | reverse complement strand
GTCACGTAGGCGGTGGCGTCGCGGGCGCGTTCGCCGGCCTCGCGCAACGCGAACACTTCCGTATGCGGTTCGCCGGCGCGTTCGTGGAAACCGCGACCGAGCACGCTCCCGCCACGAGCGATGACGCAACCGACACGCGGATTCGGCGCCGCCGTGTACAAGCCGCGCGCGGCGAGCCGCAGCGCCTCGGCCATGTGCGCGTGGTCGAGGGCGTCGAACATGCTCAGGCGTCCGGCAGCGGACGCGGCACGATCGCCATGACCGTGGCGCACAAGCCGCGCAGCGATACGGTCGCGACCTCTTCCCAGCCGAGCTTGCGATAGAACCGCTCCTGCCCGGCCGTGTACAGATACAGCCGCCCTATGCCGAGACGACGCGCCATGTCCTCGCAGCGACGCACCAGCGCGATGCCGAGGCCGCGACCGCGCTGGTCCTCGCGAACGTACAGGCTGGCGAGCCAGGGCGAATAGGCGCGGATGTCGTCGTGGTCGTTCTCGAGCAGGCTGATCGAACCGAGCAGTGATCCGTCTTCGAGCGCGACCAGGGTGGTCGGGATCTTCAAGCCGCCGTCATGCGTCGCGAACTCCTGCAGCATCGCCGGCACGTTGAAGCCGGGAATCAGCGGCGACCACTCGGCGACATGCCAGTCCGACAGCTGCTGCGCATGCTCCGGCACGTCGCTCAACCATGCGTAGCGCAGGCTCATGGCTTGCGTCCTTGCGGCGGCGGATCGTCGAGCAGGGGCAACTGCTTTTCGGACAAGGCCGGCAGGTCGCGTTCGAGCTGTTCGACCTCTTCGCGGAAGGCCTGCACGTCCTCGAACTTGCGATAAACCGAGGCGAAACGCACGTAGGCGACCTGGTCGATGCGGCGCAACTCGCTCATCACCCAGTCGCCGACACGGCGCGACGGCACCTCGCGGTCGCCCCAGCCGCGCAAGCGCTTGGTGATCGCCGAAATCGCCGCATCGATGCTGGCGGTACCGGCCGGGCGCTTGTGCAAGCAGTGTTCGAGGCTCGCGCGGAGCTTGCCCGGATCGAACGCCTCGCGGCGTCCGTCGGCCTTGACGATCATCGGCAGCTTGAACTCGACCGACTCGAAGGTGGTGAAGCGCTCGCCGCAGCCCTCGCACTGCCTGCGCCTGCGCACCTGCGCGCCGTCGTCGGGCAGGCGCGAATCGACGACGCGGGTATCGGGCTTCTGGCAGAAGGGGCAATGCATCGATCAGCGGCTCAGGCGTAGACCGGGAACTGCCGGCACTGCTTCGTCACGTTGGCGCGGGCGCCGGCGATGACATCGGCATTGGGCGGGGCATCGAGCACGTCGCAGATCCAGTTCGCGAGCGCGACGCAGTCCGGCGCCTTGTAGCCGCGCGTGGTCACGGCCGGCGTGCCGATGCGCAGGCCCGAGGTCACGAAGGGCGAGCGCGGATCGTTCGGCACCGCGTTCTTGTTCACCGTGATGTGGGCGGCGCCGAGCGCGGCTTCCGCGTCCTTGCCGGTGACGTCGCGGCCGATCAGGTCGACCAGGAACAAGTGATTCTTCGTCCCGCCGGAGACGATCTTGTAGCCGCGGCTGATGAAGGTGTCCGCCATCGCCTGCGCGTTCAGCACGACCTGGTGCTGGTAGGTCCTGAACTCCGGCTGCAGGGCTTCGAGGAAGGCCACGGCCTTGGCCGCAATGACGTGCATCAGCGGGCCGCCCTGGGTGCCCGGGAAGACCATCGACTGCAGCTTCTTCTCGATCTCGGCGTTCGCCTTGGCGAGGATGATGCCGCCGCGCGGCCCACGCAGCGTCTTGTGCGTGGTCGAGGTGACGACATCGGCATGCGGCACCGGGTTCGGATACTCGCCCGCGGCGACCAGGCCGGCGACATGGGCCATGTCGACGAACAGGTAGGCGCCGACCGCCTTCGCGATCTCGGCGAATTTCGCCCAGTCGATGATCTGCGAATAGGCCGAGAAGCCGGCGACGATCATCTTCGGCTTGTGCTCCTGCGCCAGGCGCGCCACTTCGGCGTAGTCGATGAGGCCGGTGTTCACGTCGATGCCGTACTGCACCGCGTTGAAGATCTTGCCGGAGAAGTTGACCTTGGCGCCGTGCGTGAGGTGGCCG
>CALMWD010000525.1 GCA_937873105.1 uncultured Rhodanobacteraceae bacterium | reverse complement strand
GCAGGCAGTCGATGGCGGCGCCGATCGGACCCCAGGTGATGCCGTATCGCGCCTGCGTCAGGCAGCAGAGCGGGCCCTTCAGGCCTTTCACGTTGGGCAGGCGGTTCGCGTCCGGCACGCGCACGTTGTCGAAGAACAGGGCCGAGGTGACCGAGGCGCGCAGCGACATCTTGCGGTGCACGACCTGGGCGGTGAAGCCGGGCATGCCCTTCTCCAGGATGAAGCCCTGGATGCCTTCGTCGGTCTGCGCCCAGACGATGGCGATGTGCGCCAGGTTGCCGTTGGTGATCCACATCTTGGCGCCGTTGATGAGCCAGTCGCCGCCGTCGCGCTTGGCGTGGGTCTTCATGTTCGCCGGATCGGAGCCGCCGTGCGGTTCGGTCAGGCCGAAGCAGCCGATCACCTCGCCCTTGGCCATGCGCGGCAGCCACTGCTTGCGCTGCTCTTCCGAGCCGTAGGCATAGATCGGGTACATGCACAGCGAGCTCTGCACCGAGGCGAAGCTGCGGATGCCGGAATCGCCGCGCTCCAGTTCCTGGCAGATCAGGCCGTAGCTGACGCCGTTCATGCCGGCGCAGCCGTATTCGGTCGGCAGCGAGGAGCCGAGCAGGCCCATCTCGGCCATCTCCGGAATCAGGTGCTGCGGGAACTCGCCCTTGTCGAAGCATTCCCCGATCACCGGGATCACGCGCTCGTCGGTGAAACGCGCGACCGCGTCCTGCACGGCCTGCTCCTCTTCGGTCAGCAGCGAACGGATGTCGTACAGATCGTAGGGATTCAGGGCCATGGCAACGGGTCCGGCTAGGGAAAAAGGTCGGGCATTGTAGTCGTGGCGCCGGTGACGGTCACGCCAACGCGCGTTTCAACGCCGCCCTGCCCCGATTCAGCCCGAACCGCTCTCCGGCGGGGTGTCGATGCGGCGCGCGGTCTTGCCGATCAGGGTGATGTCGGGCTTGTCCCAGGTGCCGCGCACGCGATAACGCGAGGACACGACCTCGTCGATCGGCTTGCGCATGACCTCCTGGGCGAGCACGCCGACCACGGCACCGACCGGTCCGCCCGCCACTGCGCCGACGATGGGCAGGGCGCCGCGCAGTTTCGGGGTCACTTCCATGTTCTGTTCGTAGTCCTTGGCGCGCAGGCCGGTGCGGCCGCTAATGCGGATGTCGGCCGCCGGGCCCTTGATCTCGAGGTTGGCGGTGTGGGCGCTGCCGTCGACCAGGGTGAAGCTGCCGCGGATGCTGTCGAAGGCCATGCCGGTCTGGAAGAAATCGCGGAAGTCGAGCGAGAGCCGACGCGGGATGGCGCTGAAATTGACCAGGCCGAAGATGCGCCCGGCGCCCGGATCGACGTTGAGGATGCGGCCTTCGCCGACTTCGCCGGACAGCTCGCCGTCGAGGTTGACGAGTCCGAATTGCGCCGGCGAACCGGCCCAGGAACCCTTGACCCGCGCCACCGTCTGGCCGCCGTCGATGACGCCGGCATAACCCAGCGATTCCAGCATCTGGCCCAGGCTCTCCGAGCTCAGGGTGACGTCGAGTCCGCTGCGTTCGACGCCATCGACCAGTTTCCATTCGCCACTGGCACGCATCGTCAGGGTCGGCGAACGCGCATCGAACTGTTCGACGCGCAGGCCGCCCGGCATCGGCTGGGTCTCGATGCGGGCCTCGCCGAAACTGGCGGCGCCGAGCCGGAGGTCGCGCACCCAGATGTGCAGCGGCGGCAACTGCGACGGATCGGTCGGACGCGAATTGCGCGACGGCCGCGTGTCGGCTTCGGGCCAGTGCAGCTTCTCGAACTGCAGGGTCAGGCCGCGCGTGGCGACGTCGGTGCGCGGCACCTCGAAGCTGCCGTCGATGCCGGCGCCCTCGAGGTCGACACGGGTGATGCGGGCATCGCGCTCGATGCGCAGCTGGGTGTCGGCGAAACCGCGTCCCATCACGTCCAGCTCGCTGGCCTGCACGTCGACGACCAGATCGGGCGATTCGCCGCCGCCGCCCGCGAAGAAGGTGCTCCAGCCGCCCAGGTCGACGCTCGGCGCCGACCCGCTGATGCGCAGGCCCGGTCGCGGCGGCAGTACCGGCCATTCGCCGCCCAAGGCCAGATGCCCGGCGAAGTCGCGGGTGTCCTCGGCCATGCGCGCCTTGAAACGCGCCATCGCGCCAAGTTGCACCTCGAGCTCGTTGCCCGCCGCCGGCAGCTGCACCGACATGCGCAGCGGCATCGGCGATTCCGCGTCCTTGCCGAGCGGCGCCGGCAGGTCGAGGGCGATGCCGCGCAGATCCGAAGTCAGCGTCAGCAACGACAAGGCCGGTCGTTCCGGATCCGGGCTGCGCGGCACGGTCAGCACCAGGTCCCAATACGCCTTGCCGGGCAAACGGTTCCAGTACGGATCGAGGGCATGGAAGGCGCTCATGACCGCCGCGGCCTTCATGTTGCCGCTCAGGCTGGCCTCGACCTGGTTGCCCGGGCTTGCGGCGTGGGCACCGACGGCGATGGCGAAGCGGGCATGGTCGCCATCCACCTCGACGGCCAGGCCCTCGGTGTCGAAGCCTTCGCGCGAGAACCGCACGATCCCGTTGGCGCGATCGAACTTCAGTCCCCACTTGGCGTCGGCGAGGTCGGCGTCGTGCAGTTCGACCTCGCCGGACAGCACCGGCTCGCCGAGGCGCGGAACCAGCGGCAGGGTCAGGTCGAAGCGGGCGTCGCCGGTGCCGCCGATCGACAGCGCCAGCAACTCGTCGCGGTAACGCTGGTTCAGCGGCGTGGCGCGCATGAATTCGAGCAAGTCCGCGCCGCGACCGGCGCCGTGGCCGGACAGGCGCAGCACGGGATCCTTGAAGCGTTCGATGCTGCCGCCGACTTCGGCCAGGGCCACACCCATGATGCGGCCGTCGCGCGCCTGCGCGCTCATGCCGCCGTTGAGGAAGCGGGCCTGGACCTGGCGCACTTCGCCGCGCGGCCAGTCGCGGTGGTAGTCGAGCACCAGGTCCTCGATCTCGGCGTCGGCGATGAAGCGGCCCTGGTCGGCGCGGAACGGCCAGTCGTCGAGGTCGCCGCGAAGACTGGCCACGCCGCGGCGGATGCGTCCCGACACCAGGGCGCGATCGAGCCAGGTGCGGGTGTTCGCCGGCATCACCACGATCGGCCAGAACGCCTTGGCCGCGACCACGCCGCTGTCGCGCACGTTCACGGTCGCTTCCATGAACGGCCGCCGGCCGTCCGGCTCGAACACCAGAGCCATCCAGCCATCCAGCCCGAAGTCCTCGCCCTGCAGCGACAGGTTCGGGAACTCGACGCGCACGCCCTCGCCTTCGCGCGCCAGCACCAGGTCGGCACGTTCGATCGCCACCGGGAACGGGCCGGGGAAGACGCCGGGAAAATCGATCACGGTCTCGACCGGCGCGATCTGCATCAGCACCGCCTCGGCGTCGCCCTGCAAGGTCGCGGCGATGCCGGAGACGCGCGGACTGCGCCGCGTCGAGGCCAGGGCCACGTCCTCCAGGCGACCGCCGATGGCGGCGATGTCGCCGCCCCGGCCGGACATGCGCAGGTCGCGCAGGTCGCCGCTCGGCGCCGCCTCGAAGACCCAGCCCGCCGCGCCCGGACTGGCCAGCGTGCTCAGGCTCAGCCAGGGCATCAGCCGCTGCAGTTCCAGGTGCTCGATGTCGAGCGTCCACTCGCCGCTGGCGCGGTCGCGATCCAGCGCGAGCTTGCTGCGCGCCGGTTCGTCCGCGGCCAGGCTCGGTCCTTCCAGCAGCGCGAAGCGTTCGCGCTCGGCCGAACGCGTCCACTGCAGCGACAAGCGGGTCGTGTCCGGGCTGTAACGCGCCTCGATGTTCTCGCCGTTGGTCAGGCGTACCGGGCGCAGGCCGCGCAGCGCGAGCGCGTCGGCGGCGAGTTCGATGCGGCCCTCGGTGATTTCGCTGCGCAGGAACCGGGTCCACAACGACAGGTCGGCGCGGCCGCCGGCGAAGCCGATGCCGCCGACGCGCACCTCGCCCAGCGCATTCGCCACCGGCACGTCCTGGGCTTCCAGGTAACACTGCCCGGCGCGGAAGTCGCCGGCCAAGTCGCAGCGCACGCCCACCGGCGCTTCCGCACCGAGCGAGGCACGGCCCAGGATGCGCTGGCCGCCGACGCGGGCGCCGACGGCGACGTCGATGTCGCTCAGGCGCACGCGGCTGTCGCTGCCGACGTCGTGGAAGGACAACGAGGACTGGCTGATGCGGAACGCGCCGAGCGAGCGCAACGCGTCGAGCGGATCGCCGACCGCGTCCGCCGAGCCGCGCCATTGCACGATCCGGAAGCGGCCCTCGGCATCGCGCTCGGCGTCGATGTCGAGGCCGATGATGCGCAGTTCGTGCCAGGCCACGCCGCGCTTGAACGGCGCGTAGAAGTCGAACGCGAGCTCGGCACGCGCCAGCGCCAGTTGCGGATGGCCGGCGTCGCCGCCGATGCGCAGGTCGCTGATCCGGAACGTCGGTCCGCCCGGTAGCCACTCGCCGTCCAGCTTCGCGAAGGTCACCGGGCGCTTCAGCCGCTCGGCCAGGAAGGACTGCACCTTCTCGGGATGCGCCAGCACCCAGGGGAACAGCAGGCTGAGGCCGCCCATGATGGCCGCGGCCAGGATCAGCAGGCCGCCGACGCCGAACAGGATGCGGCGGCGGATGCGGCGACGACGGGCGCGCTCGGGATTCAACCGGAGCACTCCCGTCGCAGGCGGGCCGCGTCGCGCATCACATCACCACCACGTCGAACTGCTCCTGCGAATACTGGTCCTCGGGCTGGAAGCTGATGGTCTTGCCGATGAACTCTTCGAGCTCCGCCACCGCCGCGGATTCCTCGTCGAGGATCTTCGCGACCACTTTCGGCGCCGCCAGCACCAGCAGCTTCTCGGCGTCGAACTGGCGGACCGCACGCGTGATCTCGCGAAAGATCTCGTAGCAGACGGTCTCGGCGGTCTTCAGCGTGCCGCGGCCGGCGCAGGCCGGACAGGGTTCGCAGAGCTGGCGTTCCAGGCTCTCGGTGGTGCGCTTGCGCGTCATCTCGACCAGGCCGAGCGGCGACATCTCGTACACCGTGGTCTTGGCGTGGTCGCGCGGGAGCGACTTCTCGAGCTGGCGCAGCACCTGGCGCTTGTGCTCCACGTAGGTC
>CALMWD010000524.1 GCA_937873105.1 uncultured Rhodanobacteraceae bacterium | reverse complement strand
GGCATCGTCGTCGCCGACCCGGCCACCTACCTGCGCCTCGGCGCCCTGCACGCGGCGGCGCCGCTGTACGCCGTGGCCGGCCTGGGGCTGATCGTGGCGCTGGAAGCACGAAAGATCACCGGCGGCATCCTGGTCGGCATCCTGGCCGTGACCCTGGCCTCGATGGCCTTCGGCCACAGCGGCTTCGGCGGCGTGTTCGCGATGCCGCCGTCGCTGGCGCCGACCTTCCTCCAGCTCGATCTGGCGGGCGCCCTGGATGTCGGCCTGCTCAGCGTGGTGATGACCTTTTTCCTGGTCGAATTGTTCGACGCCACCGGAACCCTGGTCGGCGTCTGCCACCGCGCCGGCCTGCTCGATGCCGAAGGCAGGCTGCCGCGCCTGAAACGCGCCTTGCTGGCGGATTCGACCGCGATCGTCGCCGGCAGTCTGCTCGGGACGTCGTCGACGACCGCCTACATCGAAAGCGCGGCCGGCACCGCGGTCGGCGGCCGCACCGGACTGACGGCCGTCGTCGTCGCCCTCCTGTTCCTGCTCGCCCTGTTCCTGGCGCCGCTCGCCGGCAGCGTGCCGGCATACGCCACCGCTCCGGCACTGATCTATGTCGCGATCCTGATGACGCGCGGACTGGCCGAGATCGACTGGAACGACCTCACCGAGACCGCGCCCGCCGTGTTGTGCGCGCTGGCGATGCCGTTCACCTTCTCGATCGCCCACGGCATCGCCTTCGGCTTCGTCGCCTACGCCCTGGTCAAGCTGCTCGCCGGCCGCGCGCGCGAGGTGCCCGCCGCGGTCTGGATCATCGCCGCGGTCTTCGTCGCCAAGTTTGCCTGGCTGGCCTGACCATGCAGGTCGAGGTCCTGATCGTCGGCGCCGGTTTTGGCGGGCTCGCGATGGCGCACGAACTCGACCGACGCGGCATCGACGACTACCTGATCGCCGAAAAGGCGGGTGCGGTCGGCGGTACCTGGCGCGACAACACCTATCCGGGCGCGGCCTGTGACGTGCCTTCGCACCTGTATTCGCTGTCGTTCGCGCCGAATCCGTTCTGGTCGCGGCTGTTTCCGCGCCAGGCCGAGATCCGCGCCCATGTCGAGGCGACCAGCCGACCGTGGATCCAGCGCGGCAAGCTGCGTTTCGGCTGGCCGCTGGCCACACTCGAATGGCGGCCCGAGCGTTCCCTCTGGCGCGCGACGAACGCGGCGGGCGAGGTCATCGAGGCACGCGTTGTCGTCGCCGCGATGGGCGGCTTGCACGTGCCGAACTGGCCGGACCTCCCGGGCCGCGAGACGTTCGCGGGCAGGCATTGCCATACCGCGCGCTGGGACCATGGCATCGAGATGAGGGGCAAGCGCATCGGCGTGATCGGCACCGGCACCAGCGCGATCCAGGTCGTGCCCGAACTCGCGAAGTCGGCGCGGCGATTGCATGTCTTCCAGCGCACGCCGGTCTGGGTCTTGCCGCGGCCGGACTGGGCGATCCCGCGCTGGCTGCAGCGCCTGTTCGCCGCATGGCCGCCGCTACGCCTCGTGGTGCGGGGTGCGATCTACCTGCAACTGGAAGCCTTGTCCCTGGCCCTGCTGAAACCGCGCACGGCGTTCTGGGCGCGATGGCTGGCGCGGCGCCAGTTGCGCACCCAGGTCACGGATCCCGAGCTTCGCCGGGTGCTGACGCCGGACTACCCGATCGGCTGCAAGCGCATCGCCCTGTCGAACGACTTCTATCCGGCCCTGATGCAGCCGAACGTCGCCGTCGAGACGACGGCCATCGCGGCGATCGAACCCGACGGCGTGCGCCTGCGCGACGGCCGGCTGATCGAACTCGACGTGCTGGCCTACGCGACCGGGTTCCGGCCCATGGACCTGCTGGCCGGTGTCGACATCGCCGGGGTCGGCGGCGCGCGACTGGCCGAGCGCTGGCGCGAGCGTCCGACGACGGCGAATGGCGTCGCCGTTCCCGGGTTCCCGAACCTGTTCTTCCTGCTCGGTCCGAACACGGCGCTGGGACACAACTCGGTGCTGTACATGATCGAATCGCAGGCCCGCCATGTCGCCGACCTGGTCGACGACGCCCGCGAAGCCGGCGCCGCACGCATCGAGGCGCGCCCCGAAGCCGAGACGAGGTTCATGCAGGCCATCGACGCCGCCTTCCCCGGCACCGCCTGGGCCGGCGGCTGCAAGAGCTGGTACCTCGACGAGGGCGGCCACAACATCGCCCTCTGGGTCGGGCCCTCCCTGGCCTATCGTTGGCGATTGCGGCGCGCACGCCGGCGCGACTACACCCTGGCCTGATCGTCCGGCCGCAGCCGCGGCGGCGTGCCGCTTCCCCGGCGGCGCCCTACAATCGCGGTTTTCGGAGCATGGACATGGACAAGGCAGGGATCCCGGTCGTCACCATCGACGGGCCGAGCGGCTCGGGCAAGGGCACGATTTCGCGCGCGGTCGCGGAGAAGCTCGGCTGGCACTTCCTGGACAGCGTCGCCCTGTACCGGGCGGGCGGGCTGGCGGCGAGCTGGGCCGACATCGACCTGAACGACGACGATGCGCTGGCCCGCTGCGCAGCCGAAACTGCGGTGCAATTCGTTGATCGGAAAGGGGATGATCCGCTGGTCTTCGTCAACGGCGTGGAATCCAGCAGCGACTTGCGCACCGAACTGGCCGGCGCCACCGCCTCGGCCATCGCCGCCGTCCCGGCCGTGCGCGAGGCCCTGGTCGACAAGCAGCGCTCGTTCCGGCAGGCGCCGGGACTGGTCGCCGACGGCCGCGACATGGGCACGGTGATCTTCCCCGACGCCGTGCTCAAGGTGTTCCTGACCGCCAGCGCCGAGGAGCGCGCGGAGAGACGATATAAGCAGTTGAAGCAAAAGGGGTTCGAAGTTACACTCTCCGCCCTTTTGCGCGAGATCCTCGCGCGGGACGCCCGCGACGCCGAGCGTCCGGTGGCACCGCTCAAGCCCGCATCCGATGCGATCCTGATCGACACCACCGGCATCGGCATCGACGAGGTGGTGGATCGCGTGCTCGCTCTGGTTCCGAAGAACCCGTCCTGACATCGACCCGCCGCCGACTCGTCGCAGGCGTGGTCCCGGCCGCGGCCGGGTGTTCGCAACGGCGCAAGCCAACAGCCCAAGCCCGTCGCAGGCCGCGCAGCGGTCCGACGGTATTTAACCACTGGAACCCAACATGACTGAAAGTTTTGCCGAACTGTTTGAAATGAGCCAGAACGCGCTGTCGCGTCTGAAGCCGGGCAGCATCGTGACCGGCGTCGTCGTCGACGTGCGCACCGACGTGGTCGTCATCCACGCTGGTCTCAAGTCCGAAGGCATCGTGCCGATCGAGCAGTTCAGGAATGAACAGGGCGAAATCGACGTGGCCATTGGCGATGAAGTCAAGGTCGCCCTCGATTCGCTCGAGAACGGTTTCGGCGAAACCGTGCTGTCGCGCGAGAAGGCCAAGCGTTCGATGGTGTGGGACGAGCTCGAGAAGGCGCTCGAAGCCAATGCCACCGTCAACGGCCGCATCAGCGGAAAGGTCAAGGGCGGCTTCACCGTCGACATCCGCGACGTCCGCGCGTTTCTGCCGGGCTCGCTGGTCGACGTGCGTCCGGTGCGCGATACCAGCTACCTCGAAGGCAAGGAGCTGGAGTTCAAGATCATCAAGCTCGATCGCAAGCGCAACAACGTCGTGGTCTCGCGCCGCGCCGTGGTCGAGAGCGAGTTCAGCGCCGAGCGCGAACAGCTCATGGAGCGCCTGCAGGAGAACGCGGTCGTCAAGGGCGTGGTCAAGAACCTCACCGACTACGGTGCGTTCGTCGACCTCGGCGGCATCGACGGCCTGCTGCACATCACCGAC
>CALMWD010000523.1 GCA_937873105.1 uncultured Rhodanobacteraceae bacterium | reverse complement strand
GTGTGGCGAGGTCGATCATGCGGACTCCGGTCGGACGCGCAGACTGGCGCGTGGCCTGCAGCAAGGTCAAGTCTCTGCGATAACCTTGGCCGAACTTCGGAGCCCGCCATGACTGCCCGCATCGACCTCTACAGCTTCGTCCCCTTCGACCGCGGCTCGCGCGTGCGCTGGCTGGCGAACGAACTCGGCCTCGCCATCACCGAGCACCGCCTCGACGCCCGCGCCGGCGACCATCGCGGCGCAGCCTACCGCGACATCAACCCGACCGGACTGGTCCCGGCGATCGTGCGCGACGGCGTCACCCAATTCGATTCCGGCGCGATCTGCCTGACCTTGGCCGAAGCCCATCGCGAGGCCGGCCTAGCCGTGTTCGAGGGCGAGCCCGGCCGCGCGGAGTTCCTCAGCTGGTACTTCTTCGCGGCCAGCACCCTCGACGCCGCGACCTATCCGCTGCTGGTCTACAAGCTGTTCCAGCCCGACGCGGCCATGCTCGAGGCCTCGATCCAGCGCCTGATGCCGCACCTGGCCACGATCGACCGACGCATGATGGACCGCGACTGGATCTGCGGCCGCTTCACCATCGCCGACATCCTGTACGGGCATGCGCTGGAACTGCAACACCGCTGCGGCGTGAACTTCGCCGAATACCCGGCGGTGGCGGCCTACTACGAGCGCTTGCGCGCGCGCCCGGCCGCGGCGGGGCTGTTCCAGCGTTGAGCGCGCTTGCCGAAAGCGGCGCCGGCTCGCCAGAATGCCGGGCCGCTGCCTGAAGGCGAGCGGGAACGGATCGGGGAGAGTCGCGTGACAGGCATTCTGGTCGTCGAACGCTCGGCGACATTGCACCATCTGCTGACGCGTACGCTGCAGGCGGCGCAGGTCGGTTCGTGGTCCGAGCTGTCGAGCTACGCCGACACCCTCGACCATCTGAGCCGCGCCACCGACCTTGGCCAGCCTTACGGACTGCTGATCCTCGGCGCGCCGGCGCGCATGAGCCGGGATTTCGAGGATCTGCTGATCTACCTGCGCAATCCGCGCGTGCGCAAGACCGCGGTGCTGCTGCTCGCGCACGAGAAAAACCAGGCGATCGACAGCTTCGTGTCGGATCGGAAGGACGCGCAGTTCCTGCTCTGGTCGAACTTCTCGCGCATCCCTGCCGTGATCGCCCAGGTGCTGCCGAAGAATGCGGGTGCGACGCCCGCGGCCATCGCCGCCGCCATCCCGGCGCTCGCGCCGGAGACGCCGCAACCCAGCCTCGAATCGGCGGTGTCGCTGCCGGCGCCGACGGTCGACCTGACCGCGATCGGCCCCGCGCCGGTGCCGGAAGCCCCGGCCGAACGGCTCGGCATTCGCGTGCTGTTCGTCGACGATTCGGCCAGCATCCGCCTCGCCTACAAGCAGTTGCTCGACCGCCATGGGTACGACTGCGACACCGCCGGCACCATTGCCGAGGCCTTCAACAAGGCCTCCGGCGGCCGCTACGACCTGTTCGTCGTCGATTACTTCCTGCCCGACGGCAACGGCGACGAGTTGTGCCGGCGTCTCAAGGCGTTGCCGGCTACGGCGGCGGCCGTCATCGCCGTCATCACCGGCAGCTACCGCGAGGACGTGATCAAGCGCTGCCTCGAAGCCGGTGCGGTCGAGTGCACGTTCAAGAACGAGGCCAAGGAACTGTTCCTCGCGCGCATGGGCGGGCTGGCGCGGCAGATCCAGCTGCAAAAGCGCGCCAGCGGCGAGCGCCAGCGCCTCGACGGCATCCTCGGTTCGGTCGGCGACGGCGTGATCGGCGTCGCCCACGACGGCACCATCAACTTCGTGAATCCGACCGCGCTGCGCCTGCTCGGCCACGAGGACGAAGCCGCCCTGCTCGGCATGAACGCGCACCACGCGATCCACCATTCGGACGAACAGGGCCGCGCCATCCGCGACGAGGATTCGACCCTCCTGCAGGTCTATCGCAGCGGCGAATCGGTGGTGCGCATCGAGACGGTGTTCTGGAACGTCGAGCGCCAGCCGGTGCCGGTGGAACTGTCCGTCATGCCCCTGCAGCCCGGCGGCCGAGAGGGCGCCATCGTCGTGTTCCGCGACATCGGCGAGCGTCGCGACAGCGAGCGCCTGCGCTGGGAGCTGATCCACGACCCGCTCACCGGCCTGTTCAACGGCCGCCACTTCGCCCAGCTGCTGTCGCAGGACATTGCGCGCCGGCGCGAGCAGGGCGGTTACGGCGCGCTGCTGTATTTCGACATCGACCGCTACACCCACATCGTCGACGCCGGCGGTCCCGCGGTCGGCGACCGCCTCGTCGCCGACTTCGCGCAGACGCTCGGCAAGCGCCTGCGCGAGGGCGACATCCTGGCGCGCATCGAGGGCGACCGGCTGGTCCTGCTGCTCACCGGCGTCCAGCTCGACCACCTGTTCACCCTGGCCGACGGTTTCCGCGAGCTCGCGCACGGCTGCCACTACACCGTGAACCAGCATCGCCGCCACGCCACCGTGTCGCTCGGCGTCGCCGTGGTCTCGCGCGACACGCCCAGCGCCGAATACGTGCTCGAGCATGCGCGCGTGGCCTGCAAGACCGCCAAGCACCGCGGCCGCGACCAGACCCAGATCTACGTCGGCGAACACGATACCCGCATCGCCCGCGAACTCGAGGCCGGCTGGACCGCCAAGCTGCGCGAGGCGATCGAGGAGAACCGCTTCGAGTTCGAGGTGCAGCCGATCGTGCCGCTGGCGGCCCTGGCCGCGGACGAGGCCGGGATCGGCGAACGCGAAGGCTGGCGCCTGGGCGCGCCCGGCCACGAGATCCTGTGCGAGCTGCTGCTGCGCATGCGCGATCGGCGCGGCGAGCACGTCTCGCCGGGCGTGTTCGTGCCGCTGGCCGAACGCGTCGGCATGATGCCGAAGATCGACCTCTGGGTCGTGCAGCACGCGCTCGCCGAACTCGGCAGCCGCCGCGACCTGGTCGGACGCATCGCCTTCAACATCAATCTCAGCAACCAGACCCTGGCCGATTCGGAATCGATGGCCCTGATCACGAATGCCATCCGCGCCTCGAGCGTGCCGGCGCGCGCGCTCGTGTTCGAGATCACCGAGACCAGCGAGATGACCTCGATGCACACCGTGCGTCGCTTCATGAACCAGTTGCGCGAACTCGGCTGCCGTTTCGCGCTCGACGACTTCGGCACCGGCTTCTCCTCGTTCACGCACCTGCGCCACCTGCCGGTGGACTTCGTGAAGATCGAGGGCAGCTTCGTCGAGGGCATGGCCGACAACGAGCTCGACCACACCATGGTGTCCTCGATCGCGGGGCTGGCCAAGTCGATGAAGCTGGTCAAGCACCTGGCCAACCTGGGCTATGGCAGCC
>CALMWD010000522.1 GCA_937873105.1 uncultured Rhodanobacteraceae bacterium | reverse complement strand
CGCGTAGCCGGCATCGCGCACCTGTTGCTCGGCGTCGGCGCAGATCTGGTCCGTCAAGGCCTGCATCAGCGCATCGTCGGCACCTTGCAGGGTGTATTCGACGCTCACGTTGGCGTCCATGCGCGAGGTATTGCCGGCCTCGGCGAACAGTCCGCCCGCGGTCGCCGCGGTGGCGTTCGACTTGAAGGCGAACATGACGTTGCACGAGGTGATGGCGATGCGCCCGACTTCGCCCATGTGCCTGGCGACGGCCTTGTTCAGCCCGATGAAGTCCTGGGCCTGCTCGGCGGCGGCGCGTTCCGGGTCGAATACTTTCGGCGGCGGCGCCTTCTTGCCGAAGCCGAAGCCGGTGGTGAAGACGACCGCGGCGGCCGCGCCGAGCACGATGAAACCTCGATGCCGATTGCCCATGACTGCCCCCGTCTGTTGGATGGCGGCAGACTAGGCCGGCGACGGCGTCGCCAGTACCCCGCGTTCGCGGGGTCAGGCCGCCGCGGCGAAGCGCCCCAGGGCCACGTCGACGGCGTCGGCGATCAGCTTGAGGAAGATGGTGCCCATGCCCGGATGGAAACGATTCGGGTCGTGCGATCCGATCGCGAGCAGACCGCGTTCCCGGATCGGGATCAGCACCGCGCAACGCACCTGCGGCGCGTGCTGCCCGAACAGGAACTCGAGCTTATCGGCATTGATGCGACCACACAGCGGCTCGTTCTTGACGAAGAACTCGGCGAAGGCGCCCCAGTCGCGCGCCTCGCGCGGCGCGATGCGCAGCCAGTCGGCCTGGAAGCCTTCGACCGGCCGGAACAGGGCCATGCGCACGAAGTCGGTGTGGAAATCCTCGGTCAGGGTCGCGACCACGCGCGCCAGCGTGTCGCCGAGCGAACCCGCGCGCATCAACGACAGCGTGAAGCCGTGCACCCGCGCCATCAGCTGCTCGTTTTCCTGCGCGACCTCGATCAGCTCCTGCAGGCGCCGCGTCAGCGCCCGCGTCTTGTCGCGCAGCACGTCGAGCTGGTAACTGGCCAGCGAGGTGCTGGCGCCCTGCTCGCGCGGCAGCTTCAGGCTCATCGCCAGGTCCGGGAAGTCGGCCAGGAAATCGGGATGGCGGCGCAGGAAGGCGGCCACGTCGTGGGCGTCGATCTCGCGACGCGGGTTCAAGTCAGTCATCGTTCCACTCACCTTCGAAAACGGTTGCGGCCGGGCCGGTCATCCATACCGGATGGCCGGGACCGATCCAGGAAATCTCCAGCGTGCCGCCCGGCAGCTGCACACGCACGTCGGCATCGACGCGGTCCCAGCGGCGCAACACCGCGACCGCCGCGCAGGCGCCGCTGCCGCAGGCCAGGGTTTCGCCGACGCCGCGCTCGAACACGCGCAGGCGCACCTGCCCGCGATCGAGCAGCTGCACGAAGCCGACGTTCACGCGATCGGGGAACAGCGGGTGCGTCTCGATGCGTGCACCGAGCCTAGCCACCGGCGCCGCACCCACGTCATCCACCACGATGACGGCATGCGGATTGCCCATCGAGGCCGCACCGAAGTCGATGCGCGCGCCGTCGAGTTCGAGCGCATAACTCGGCTGCGTCGATGCGACCGCCAGCGGCACGCGCGCGGCGTCGAACACGGGTTCGCCCATGTCGACGCGTACGCGGCCGTCGTCAAGCAGGTCGGCGCAAACCGTGCCGGATGGCCCGAGCAGACGGATGTCCTGCCCGCGCACCAGCCCGCGGTCGGCCAGCCAGCGCACGACGCAGCGCAGTCCGTTGCCGCACTGGCCGGCGCCGGAGCCGTCGGCGTTGTAGATGCCGTAGCGAAAGGCATGCGCCGCATCCGGGCTGCGTTCGATGGTCATGACTTGGTCGCAGCCGACGCCGAAATGACGATCGGCCAGACGCCGCGCCAGGGCCGCAGGCAGCGGCCCCGACGCATCGCGCCGGTCGAGCACGACGAAGTCGTTGCCGAGGCCGTGCATCTTGGTGAAGCGCAGGCTCATCGGGCCGAGGCCGCCTCCGGCTTCGGCTGCGGCCGCACCAGATCGCCCTTCTGCCCGCAGGCCGCAAGCAGCAGGCCCAGCAGCACCAGCGCGAGCGCCGACCTAGCGCGCATGTTTGGCCTCGAAGCCGTCACCGCCATCCGCGCTGGCCGCGCCGCCCTCGAAACCGTCGCCGGCACCGGCTTCCACCGGAATGCCGAGCTGGTCGAGGAAGAAGGCATAGGCCTCGGCGACTTCCTCCAGGCGGCGGAAGCGGCCCGACTTGCCGCCGTGGCCGGCTTCCATGTTGGTCTTCAGCAGCAGCGGCGCCTTGCCGGTCTGGGTCGCGCGCAGCTTGGCCACCCATTTCGCCGGTTCGAAATACTGCACCTGGCTGTCGTGCAGGCCGGTGGTCACGAGCATCGCCGGATAGGCTTGCGCCTTGACGTTGTCGTAGGGCGAGTACGACAGCATGTAGTCGTAGAAGGCCTTCTGCTTCGGATTGCCCCACTCGTCGAATTCGTTCGTGGTCAGCGGGATCGACTCGTCGAGCATGGTCGTGACCACGTCGACGAAGGGCACGTCGGCGACGATGGCACGGTATTTCTCCGGCGCCATGTTGACGATCGCGCCCATCAGCAGGCCGCCGGCGCTGCCGCCCTGGGCGACCACGCGGTCCTGCGCCGCATACCCTTCGCGCACCAGGAAGTCGGTGACGTCGATGAAGTCGTTGAACGTGTTCTTCTTCTGCAGCTGGCGACCCGATTCGTACCAGGCGCGGCCCATTTCCTGGCCGCCGCGGATGTGCGCCAGCGCGTAGACGACGCCGCGGTCGACCAGGGACAGCACCTTGTCGTTGAAGGCCGGGCTCATCGCCGCGCCGTAGGAGCCGTAACCGTACTGGTACAAGGCCGCGCTGCCGTCGCGCTTGAGTCCCTTGCGATACAGCAGGGTCACCGGCACCTGGGCGCCGTCGCGCGCCGGGGCGAAGCGGAACTCGGTGACGTAGTCGTCGCGGTCGAAGCCGCCGAGCACGGTTTCGCGCTTCATCAGCTTGCGTTCGCCGGTGGCGAGGTCGATGTCGTAGGTCGAGGCCGGCGTCTGCGGCGAGGTGTAGACGATGCGCAGCGTCGAGGTGTCGAACTCGGGATTGGCGCCGGTGAAGGCGCTGTAGGCGGGCTCGTCGAACGCCAGCAGCTCGGACTGGACGTCGGCAATGCGCTTGACGCGGATCTTGGGCAGGCCGCCCGAGCGTTCGTTGATCGCGACGTGCTCGCGCAGCACGGTCATCGACGACAGCAGCGCATCGTCGCGGTGCGCCACCCACTCCACCCAGTTCGCGCGATCGCCGGCCTTCGCGATCGGCGCGCGCATGATCCGGAAGTTGCGGGCATTCCAGTTGGTCAGGATGTAGAAATCGTCGCCGTGGTCCTGCACCTGGTACTCGTGCTCGCGCTCGCGCGGCAACACGGTCTTGAACGCGAGGCCCGGATCGTTCGCATCCGCGTAACGCCACTCGGTCGAGACCGTGCTGTTCAGGCCGATCCACAGGAAGCGGTCGCTGCGGCTCTTGCCGATGCCCATGTAGAAGGTGCTGTCCTTCTCCTCGTAGACCACCGGGTCGTTGGCCGGATCGGTGCCGAGCACGTGCTTGCGCACGCGGAAGCCGAGCAAGGTCTGCGGGTTCTTCTCGATGTAGAGGACAGTGCGGTTGTCGTTGGCCCAGACCGCGCGCGCCTCGACGTTGGCGATCGACTCCGGCCAGAGCTGGCCGGTCTTCAGGTTCTTGAAGCGCAGCACGTACTGGCGACGGCCGCTGGTGTCCTCGGCGTAGTAGAGCTGCTCGCCGTCCGGGCTCGGTTCCCAGGCGCCGACCTGGTAGAAGCCCTTGCCGGCACCGAGTGCATTGACGTCGAGCAGCACTTCCTCGGGCGCGTCCAGGGCGCCGCGCTTGCGCGCATGGATCGGATACTCCTTGCCC
>CALMWD010000521.1 GCA_937873105.1 uncultured Rhodanobacteraceae bacterium | reverse complement strand
GCTCGCGATAGGCGAGGTACTGGATGCGCCGATCCAGCGTCAGCGCCAGGGTCCGGCCCGGCTCGGCGGCACGGACCTCCTCGACGTTCTCGACGATCTCGCCGCGGCGATTCTTGATCACGCGCTTCACGCCCGGACGGCCGAGCAGGTCGGCGTTGTAGGCCAGTTCCAGGCCTTCCTGGCCGGCGTCGTCGATGTCGGTGGTGCCGATGACGTGCGCGAACACTTCGCCGCCCGGATAGAAGCGGCGGTACTCGCGCTGGCCGTGCACGCCCGGAATCTTCAGCGACAGCACGCGCTCGGCCTGGTCCGGCGGCAAGTGGCGCGCCAGGTACATGAACTCGCGCGAGCGGCGCTCGGCGATGCGCGCGCCCAGGGTGTTGGCGTCGGTCTGCATGGCTTGCGCCAGCTGCGCGATCCGGGTCGGATCTTCGAGCAGGGTCTCGGGATGCAGCCACAGCGAGACCATCGGCGTCGAGATCGCCAGCGGTTCGCCGTTGCGGTCGGTGATCATGCCGCGCGAGGCCGGCACCTCGATGTCGCGCAGGAAGCGGGCATCACCCTGGTCCTGGTAGAACTCGCGTTTCATCACCTGCATCTGGAACGCACGCGCGACCAGGGCGAACGCGCACAGGCCGAGCGCGACCAGCACGACCAGCAGGCGCAGGCGCGGCATCACGGTGGCGGGGCGGACGTTACGCACGGCCGCCTCCCGCCGCGCGAATCGCAGGCAGCACGAAGGCCGCGCGTCCCGTTGCCCGGTACGCACGGCGGGCCGGGCCCGTCGCGAACGACGTGCCACGGCGGCACACCGGCAGTCGAATGCCCTGCCGGGTGTTGGCGTGAGATTGCTTCCCCCTCACGGCCACTGCTTCCTCAGTTTCTGATCACCACGGTTTCCGCGGGTCCCGGGAACACCATGCCCAGTTGCCCGCGGGCGATCTGCTCGAGTCGGTTTGTGTCGGTCCAGGTCGCCTGCTCGAGCTGCAGTCGCCCAAACTCCGTATTCAATTCGTCGCGCTCGTTCTCGAGCTTCGAGAGCTCGATGAACGCGTGCCGAGCTTGTTGCCGGGCACTCACGACGCTGATGCCGCTGGCCACGCAAGCCGCCAGCAACATCGCCATCACGACGGGACGCAGGCTCATCGCATGCGCTCCGCCACCCGCAGCACCGCGCTACGCGAGCGCGGATTCGCGGCCAGCTCCGCCTCGCCCGCGCTCACGGCCTTGCCGATCACGCGGAAACGCGGCGCGGTCTCCGGCGCGGGCGGCAATCCGCGCCGCACCGGCACCTTTTCCGCATCGCCCCGCATGAAGCGCTTGACGATGCGGTCTTCGAGCGAATGGAAGCTGATCACCGCCAGCCGCCCCCCCGCCTTCAATCGCGAAGCCGCGCCTTCCAGGCCGGCTTCGATGTCCTGCAGTTCGCGATTCACCGCGATGCGCAGCGCCTGGAAGGTGCGCGTCGCCGGATGTTTCGCCATCCAGCCGCCACCACCGAGCGCCTTCGCCACCACCGCCGCCAACTGCGCGGTCCGCGTGATCGGCTCGACCTGGCGCGCCGCGACGATGGCTCGTGCGATGCGCCGGCTCTGCTTCTCCTCGCCGAGCGTGAACAGCACGTCGGCGATCTCGCGTTCGCTGGCCCGCGCGATCCAATCGGCCGCGCTTTCGCCCCGGGTGGGGTCCATGCGCATGTCGAGCGGACCGTCATTCTGGAAACTGAACCCGCGCTCGGGCTGGTCGATTTGTGGCGAAGACACGCCCAGATCGAGCAGCACGCCGTCGAGTCCATCCGCGGTCGCGTCCCAGTCGGCCAGCGTCGCGAAGCTCTCGTGCCGATAGGCGACACGGGCATCGCGCGCGGCCCAATCAGCCGCGACCCGGATCGCTTCCGGGTCCTTGTCCATCACCAGCAGACGGCCGTTCGGTCCGAGCCGCGCGAGGATCTCGCCCGCATGCCCGCCGCGTCCGAAGGTGCCGTCGAGATAGACCCCGTCCGGCCGGACCGCGAGCGCTGCGAGCGTTTCGTCCCGCAACACCGGCACGTGCACGCCCATCCGCCCTTCCTTCTCTCCGACGTCGCGTTTGATCGCGCCGCCGTTCACAAACTCAGCTTCGACATCTCGGGCGTGACCGCGCTCTCGCCGATCGTCATCGCGATCTGGCGCTGGTGCGCTTCTTCCGCCCACAACTCGAATTTCGATCCCATGCCGAGCAGGACCGCGTTCTTGCCCAGGCCCGTGGCGCCGCGCTGGCTCGCCGGAACGAGCACGCGACCATTGCCGTCGACATCGACATGCGTGGCCGCGCCGACCAGCTTCAGCTGCAGGTTGCGGTGGGCGGCGACCGTACGCGACAGGCCGTTGACCTCGTCGCGGATCTTTTCCCAGTCGCGCACCGGCAGCAGCCACAGACAGCCCTGCTCGAACGGGTTGTAGGTGAAGACCAGGCGATTGCCGCAGTTGGCGGCGATCAAATCGCGATACGAGGTCGGAATGGACATCCGCCCCTTGTCGTCGATCGTGATGGCCGTCTCGCCTTGGAACATCTTTGCCCACCAAAAACCACGGAATTCCCGTTTTTTTCACGGGAACCCACCTTAGACCCGCGGCAAGGGCGCGTCAAGAACTGTGTCGGTATTTTTTCGGGCGACTGCCCCTGCGGTCGGGCGGCAAGATTTGCGCTCGCAACAAAAGAAAACGGCCCGCGCGAGGCGGGCCGAAGGGGACGGCGGCGGACGGAGACGGGTCCGCCGCGGTGGGGCCGATCAGAAGTCGTACTGCACGCCGAACCGCACCGTGCGCGCCGGCTGGAAGGCCGTGGCGGAACGGTAGGTCGAGTCGAACAGCGGACGGCCGCTGGCGTCCTCGCCGGTTTCCAGCACCTGGGTCACCGCGCTCGCGTCGAACACGTTGAACACGTCCGCCTTGAAGGTCAGCTTGCCGTCGGCGAAGGCCGGGCGGTAGGCGACCGACAGGTCGAGCTGGCGCATCCACTCGGTGCGGCCGACCGAACCGCGCGGCACGATCGTGGTGCCGTTGTCGCCGGTGCCGTCGTCGGTCTCCTGCGGC
>CALMWD010000520.1 GCA_937873105.1 uncultured Rhodanobacteraceae bacterium | reverse complement strand
CGTTGAAGGACCTGAACTACCGGTATCCGCGCGAACTGGTTCCGGAAGGGCTGACGCCGGCGCAGCACCTGCGCGCACTGACCGAGCGCGGCGCACGCGCGCGCTGGCCCGAAGGCATTCCATCGCAGGTGCGCGATCTGATCGAGAAGGAACTGGCGCTGATCGCCGAACTGGCGTTCGAAGCCTTCTTCCTGACCGTCGAAGACATCGTCCGTTTCGCGCGCAGCCGCAACATCCTCTGCCAAGGCCGCGGTTCGTCGGCGAACTCGGTGGTCTGCTTCTGCCTCGGCATCACCGCGGTCGATCCGGCGCGCATGAACGTGCTGTTCGAGCGCTTCCTCTCCAGTGCCCGCGGCCAGCCGCCGGACATCGACGTCGATTTCGAACACGAACGCCGCGAGGAAGTCATCCAGTACATCTACGGCAAATACGGCCGCGACCGCACCGCGCTCGCCGCCACCGTCATCAGCTACCGCACCCGCAGCGCCCTGCGCGACGTCGGCAAGGCCCTCGGCCTGCCGGTCGATACCGTCGAGCACTTCAGCCGCATCATCGGCGGCTGGGATTCGCACACGGTGCTGGAACAACGCCTGCGCGAACACGGCTACGACCCGGAGGCGCCGATCCTGCGCAAGACGATTCATCTGGTGCGGCAGTTGCGCGGCTTTCCGCGGCATCTGTCGCAGCACGTCGGCGGCTTCGTGATCTCCGAACAGCCCCTGGCGGCGCTGGTGCCGGTCGAGAACGCGGCCATGCCGGACCGCACCATCATCCAGTGGGACAAGGACGATCTCGAAGCGATGAAGCTGCTCAAGGTCGACGTGCTCGCGCTCGGCATGCTGAGCTGCATCCGCCGCTGCCTCGACCTGCTGCGCGCGCACCGCGGCCGCGCCTACACGCTGGCGACGATCCCGGCCGAAGACAAGGCGACCTACGAGATGATCCAGCGCGCCGACACCGTCGGCGTGTTCCAGATCGAATCGCGGGCGCAGATGAGCATGCTGCCGCGGCTGAAGCCGACCTGCTTCTACGACCTCGTCATCGAGGTCGCGATCGTGCGTCCGGGACCGATCCAGGGCGGCATGGTCCACCCTTACCTGCGTCGCCGCAACGGCGAGGAAGCCGTCACCTACGAACTGGACGAACTGCGGCCCGTGCTCGAACGCACGCTCGGGATTCCGCTGTTCCAGGAACAGGTGATGAACCTGTCGATGGTCGCGGCGAAATTCACCGCCACCGAAGCCGACGAGCTGCGCCGCTCGATGGCGGCCTGGAAACGCCACGGCGGCCTGGAACACCTGCGCGAGAAACTCATTGGGCGCATGCGCGCGCGCGGCTACAGCGAAGACTTCTGCGATCGCATCTTCGAGCAGATCAAGGGCTTCGGCGACTACGGCTTCCCGGAATCGCACGCCGCCAGCTTCGCCATCCTCGCCTATGCGTCGAGCTGGCTGAAATGCCATGAACCCGCCGCGTTCGCTTGCGCGCTGCTGAACTCGCTGCCGATGGGCTTCTACGCCCCGGCGCAGATCGTGCAGGACGCGCAACGCCACGGCGTCGAGGTGCGCGCGGTGGATGTGTTGCACAGCGACTGGGATTGCACGCTGGAGGGCGAAGCGCTGCGCCTTGGCCTGCGCCAGATCGATGGCCTGCCGCAGGCCTGCGCCGAACGCATCATGGCCGCGCGTGATGTTCGTTCCTTCGCCGATGTGCGCGACCTGGTCGAACGGGCCGCGCTGAATCGCTTCGAGCAGGCGCGCCTGGCCGATGCCGACGCGTTGCGGAGCCTGTCCGGCGACCGCCATCGCGCACGCTGGGACGTCGAAGCGCTGGCCGCACCGACCGCTGTGTTCGGCCAGGCGCGCATCGCCGAAGAAGCGGTGCGCCTGACCCAGCCCAGCCTGTTCGACGAGGTCGCCACCGACTACGCCCGCATCGGCCTGTCGCTGAAGGCGCATCCGATATCCCTGGTGCGCCAGCCGCTGCGGGCGCGGCGCGTGTTGTCCGCGGCCGAAGTCGCGCAACGCCCGCACGATGCGCGGGTGCGTGTCGCCGGCTTGGTCACCGTGCGGCAACGGCCGGGCACGGCCAGCGGCGTCACCTTCGTCACGCTGGAAGACGAAACCGGCGTCGTCAACCTCGTGGTCTGGCTGCGCATCGCCGAAGCGCAACGGCGCGTCCTGCTGGAATCGCGCCTGCTCGCCGTCGACGGCCGCGTGCAACGCGCCAACGGCGTGCAACACGTCGTCGCCGAACGCCTGCACAACTACAACGCCCTGCTCGGCGACCTCGCCACCCGCTCGCGGGATTTCCATTGATGTGCGACATTGCCCTACTGATGCACGATGCGGCCGACGATGAATGACACCCGCCACCGCCAAGGCTTGTGGCTCGCGTTGATCGCGGCCGTGCTGTTTTCGGCCAAGGCCATCGTCGCGAAGCTGATGTATCGGCATGGCGTCGACGCGACCACGGTGCTGGCGTTGCGCATGCTGTTCTCGTTGCCGGTGTTCGCGACGGTGGCGGTGATCGAGACGATGAAGGCGCATCGCAGCCAGCCGGCGCTGGACGGGCGCACGCGCGGACGGATCGTGCTGCTCGGGCTGCTCGGCTACTACCTGTCGAGCTTTCTCGACTTCTGGGGCCTCGAATACGTCAGCGCGTCGCTCGAGCGGCTGATCCTGTTCCTGAACCCGACCCTGGTGCTGATGATCGGCCTGGTCTTCCTGCGCAAAGCGGTCGCGCCTGCGCAGTGGCTCGCGATGATCGTCAGTTACGCGGGCATCGTGCTGGTGTTCGCCGAGAACCTGCGCATCGACGGCGACCATGTCGCTTTCGGCGCTGCCCTCGTGTTCGGGGCGGCGCTGAGTTACGCCTTCTACCTGCTGCTGTCGGGCGAACTGCTGAAGCGGATCGGCAGCCTGCGCCTGGTCGCCTACGCGATGTGCGTGTCCACCGTCGCCTGTCTCGCGCACTTCGCCATCACCAACAGCATCGACGATCTCGTGCAGCCGCACGCGGTCTACCTGCTGTCTGCGATCAACGCGCTGTTCTGCACCGTCGTGCCGGTCTACTTCACGATGTTCGCGATCGACCGCATCGGCCCGGCCGCGACCTCGCAAACGGCGATGGTCGGGCCGGTGTCGCTGCTCTTCCTGGGCTGGTGGATCCTCGGCGAAGCGGTCACGCCGATCCAGATCGCGGGCACCGCCGTCGTCATCGCCGGCATCGCCCTGCTCGCGCGCCACAATGCCGCGATGGCGAAACGCGCCGATCCGGTCGAATAGGCGGCCGGCGCAACTGCCCTGACCTTAGCGAAGCCCAAGGCGCTGGAAACCCTGGCGCAATCGACCTCGCAAGAACGGCACCAGACGGATGCGGAATCACATGTTCCTGCGGTATTCCCCGCCCACGTCGTACAGCGCATGGCTGATCTGGCCGAGCGAGTGGGTCTTCACGGCTTCGACCAGGGCCGTGAACAGGTTCTCGCGGCGGCGCGCGGTGGACTGCAGCGCGGCCAGGCCGTCGGCGGCGAAGCGGTTGCGGGCGGTCTGGTAGGCCTGCACGTTGGCGATCTGCTGGCGCTTTTCCTCGGGCGTGGAGCGGATCAATTCGATCTCGGTGGCGACTTCGCCGCCGTGTTCGCGCGGCAGGAAAGTGTTGACGCCGATCAGCGGCAAGGAACCGTCGTGCTTCTTCTGCTCGTAGTACAACGACTCTTCCTGGATCTTGCCGCGCTGGTACATCGTGTCCATCGCGCCGAGCACGCCGCCGCGCTCGCTGATCGCCTCGAACTCCTTGTAGACGGCCTCTTCGACGATGTCGGTGAGCGCATCGACGACGAAGCTGCCCTGCCACGGGTTCTCGCAGAAATTCAGCCCGAGCTCGCGGTTGATGATGAGCTGGATCGCCACCGCCCGGCGCACCGATTCCTCGGTCGGCGTCGTGATCGCCTCGTCGTAGGCGTTCGTGTGCAGCGAATTGCAGTTGTCGAACAGCGCGTAAAGGGCCTGCAGCGTGGTGCGGATGTCGTTGAACTGGATTTCCTGCGCGTGCAGCGAACGGCCGGAGGTCTGGATGTGGTACTTCAGCTTC
>CALMWD010000519.1 GCA_937873105.1 uncultured Rhodanobacteraceae bacterium | reverse complement strand
GCGGGACGGTGCGCCGATGGTGCTCAGCGTGCTCGGGCCGGGCGACCTGCTGGGCGAAATGGCCGTGATCGACGATGCGCCGCGCACGGCGACGGCGCGTGCGCTGGACGACGCCGTGCTGATCGAGGTCGATCGCGCCCAGATCAACGAGCGCATCGACAACTCCGATCCGATCGTGCGCGCGCTCCTGAAGGGCCAGCTCAGCCGATATCGCACGGCCCTGCACGCGCTGCGCAGCGGCGAGGCGCCGGCGGCGGGAGCGATGCACCATTCCAGCCACCATGCCGATGCGGACGGGTACGACGACCAGGCGGTGGCCAAGATTCACCTCGAGACGCAGCTGCGCGACTCATTGGCCAGTCGCAGCCTGGAAGTGCGCTTCCAGCCCATCTACGAGATCCGCGAACGCCGGATCAGCGGCTACGAGGCGCTGGTGCGCTGGAACCATCCCGAGCGTGGCCCGATCTCGCCGGTGGAGTTCATCGCGCTCGCCGAAGAAACTTCGCTGATCCTGCCGGTCGGGGAGTACGTGCTCGATCGCGTCGCCGAGGCCCTGGCGCGCCTGGCCGGCGAGGGCGTGTCGCCGCTGCCCTTCATCGCGGTGAACATGTCCGGTCGGCAATTGGCCGAGAGCGACATGCTCGGCGTCGTCACCGCGGTCTCGGACCGCCATGGCATCGATGCACGCGCGATCAAGATCGAGGTGACCGAGAGCCTGATGCTGGACTTCGACAAGGTCGGGGAGCTGATCCGTCGTTGCGGCGAACTCGGCATCAAGGTCGCGCTCGACGACTTCGGCACCGGTTATTCCAATCTGGGCCACTTGCACAAGCTGCAGTTCTCGACCGTCAAGCTCGACCAGGGCTTCGTGCGCCAGATGCTGGACGCGCCGCGTTGTCACGCCATCGTCCAGGCCATCGTGCAGATGGTGCACTCGCTCGAATCCGACATCGTCGCCGAAGGCGTCGAAACGGAGGCGCAGCTGCAGGCCCTGGACGCGCTCAACTGCCGCTATGCGCAGGGCTACCTGATCGGCAAGCCGCAGACCTTCGAGGAACTGCGCCGCAACCACGGACTCGGTTGAGCCGGCGACCTCCGGCTGGCGAAACGGGGGCGCACGACGGCTTCGGTTGCTGGGTCCGGCGGCTGCCGGGACAATAGCGGTCTTCGCGCCCCACGGCGCTCGATCTTCCCTCCGCGAGAACAGCCATGCCGAACCGTCGTGATCTGGCGAATGCCATCCGTGCCCTGTCGATGGACGCCGTCGAAGCCGCGAAGTCGGGCCATCCTGGCATGCCGATGGGCATGGCCGACATCGCCGAGGTCTTGTGGAACGATTTCCTGCGCCACAACCCGGCGAATCCGCGCTGGGTCAACCGCGACCGCTTCGTCCTGTCGAATGGACACGGGTCGATGCTGCTGTATTCGTTGCTGCACCTGAGCGGCTACGACCTGCCGATCGAACAGTTGAAGGCGTTCCGCCAGCTGCATTCGAAGACGGCCGGCCATCCGGAAGCGCATGAGCATCCGGCCATCGAGACCACCACTGGCCCGCTCGGCCAAGGCCTGGCCAATGCAGTCGGCATGGCGCTGGCCGAGAAAGTCTTGGCGGCGCGTTTCAACCGCGACGGCTTCGGCATCGTCGACCACAACACCTACGTCGTCCTGGGCGACGGCTGCCTGATGGAAGGCATCTCGCATGAAGTCTGCTCGCTGGCCGGCACGTTGAAGCTGGGCAAGCTGATCGCCTTGTACGACGACAACGGCATCTCGATCGACGGCCAGGTGCGCGGCTGGTTCACCGACGACACCAAGGCGCGCTTCGAATCCTACGGTTGGGAAGTGATCGCCGGTGTCGATGGACACAATGCCGAAGCGATCAAGGCGGCGATCGTGTCGGCCGCGCTCGATCCGGACAAGCCGACCCTGATCTGCTGCAGCACCACCATCGGATTCGGCGCGCCGACCAAGGCCGGCAAGGAGAGTTCGCACGGCGCGCCGCTGGGCAAGGACGAGATCGCCGGTGCGCGCGAAGCCCTGGGCTGGCCGCACGCGCCGTTCGTGGTGCCGGACGAGATCTACGAGGCCTGGAACGCGAACGCCAGGGGCGGTCGCTGGGAGTCCGAGTGGAACGCCTTGTTCGCGCGTTACGAACAGGCGCACCCGGCATTGGCGGCCGAGTTCAAGCGCCGCATGGCGCGCGAACTGCCGGCCGACTTCGGCGCCAACGCGCTGGCGTACGCGCGCAAGCTGCAGGCCGAAGGCCCGGTCGTGGCCTCGCGCAAGGCCTCGCAGATGGCGCTCGAAGCCTTCGGACCGCTGCTGCCTGAGTTGATCGGCGGCAGCGCCGATCTGGCGCATTCGAACCTGACGCTGTGGAAGGGTTCGAAGAACGTCAATACCGCGGGCGCCGAAGGCAACTACATCTATTACGGCGTACGCGAGTTCGGCATGAG
>CALMWD010000518.1 GCA_937873105.1 uncultured Rhodanobacteraceae bacterium | reverse complement strand
GACCCGCGCATCGGCTACCTGCACCTGCGTGCGAGGGGCGGCGGCGACATCGCCGGCTTCGTGCGCGACTTCTACGCCAACCACGACCAGCAGGGCCTGATCATCGACGTGCGCCGCAACCGCGGCGGCACCATCGCCAGCTGGATCAACCAGACGCTGCTGCGCCAGCGCTGGGCGTACTGGCAGAAGCCGGGCGAATCCGCGGGCTGGAACATGCAGCAGAGCTTCCGCGGCCACCTCGTCGTGCTCGCCGACCAGCTCACCTATTCCGATGGCGAAACCTTCACCGCCGGCATCCGCGCGCTCGGGCTGGGTCCGGTCGTCGGCATGCGCACCGCCGGGGCCGGCGTCTGGCTGAGCGATCGCAATGCCCTGGTCGACGGCGGGGGTGCGCGCGTGCCGGAGTATCCGCAGTTCGACACGCAGGGACGCTGGCTGATCGAGGGACGGGGCGTCGCGCCCGACATCGAGGTCGACAACCTGCCGTACGCGACCGGCTCGGGCGGCGATGCGCAACTCGAGGCCGCGCTCGACCTGCTCGAACGCAAGCTGCGCGAGGCGCCGATCGAGACGCCGCGCAGCGAGTCGCTGCCGCCACGGGCGCAACCGGGGATCGATCAGGCGAAACCGGTGCGCTGATCGCGGCGCGCCGGGCTGCGACTCATTCCGGATCGTAGTCGAGGTTCGGCGCCAGCCAGCGTTCGGCCTGGTCGAGCGTCCAGCCCTTGCGCCTGGCGTAATCCTCGACCTGTTCCTTCGACAGGCGGCCGACCACGAAATACTGCGACTGCGGGTGCGCGAAGTAGTAGCCGCTGACGGCGGCGGCCGGATACATCGCGTAGCTCTCGGTGAGGGTCACGCCGGCGTTCGCTTCGGCATCGAGCAGGCGGAACAGCGTGTCTTTCTCGCTGTGGTCGGGGCAGGCCGGATACCCGGGGGCCGGGCGGATGCCGCGGTACTGTTCGGCGATCAGGGCCTCGTTGTCCAGCGCTTCGTCGGTCGCATAACCCCAGAGTTCGCGCCGCACCTTGCGATGCAGGGCCTCGGCCAGGGCTTCGGCCAGACGGTCGGCCAGCGCCTTCAGCAGGATGGCGTTGTAGTCGGCGTGCCGGGACTCGAAACGCGCGACGTGTTCCTCGATGCCCAAGCCTGCGGTGACCGCGAAGGCGCCGATCCAGTCCTGCGGACCGTTCGCATCGTGGATGAAATCGGCCAGGCAGAAGTCCGGACGTTCGACCGGCTTGTCGACTTGCTGGCGGAGGAAGTGCAGGGTGGTCTTGCCTCCTGCCTGAATCACCACATCATCTCCGACGCGATGCGCCGGCCAGATCCCGACCACCGCCTTCGCACGCAGCCAGCGCTCGCGCACGATCGTGTCGAGCAGGGCGCGGGCGTCGTCGAACAGCTTGCGGGCCTCGACGCCGACCACGGCGTCGTCGAGGATGGCCGGATAACCCCCGGCCAGTTCCCCGGTCGAGAAGAACGGGGTCCAGTCGA
>CALMWD010000517.1 GCA_937873105.1 uncultured Rhodanobacteraceae bacterium | reverse complement strand
TCTCCGCGCACGAGCAGGCGCGGTTCGTGGCCCAGTTCGGCGAGGCCGCGCCGGTGCGGGTGGTGTCGCCGCCCTTGCATGGCCCGGCGGCGGACGCGACGCGGCCCTTCGACGCGCGCGCCGATCTCGCCTTCGTCGGCAGCGCCCCCGCCCGCACTGCCGAGGGCTTGCACTGGTGCCTCGCCGCGGGCGGGCCGGCGGGGCGCACGGCCTGGCCGCAGGCGCGTCTGCATCTGCTGGGCCGCGGCGTCGAGCAACTGCTGCGCGCCGACGATCGCGGCGACACGGCCTTGCGCGTGGTCGGCGCGGTGCCCGATCTGGTCGCGGCGCTGGCGCGCCATCGCGTGTCGATCGCGCCGATGCGCCAGGGCGGCGGCATCCGCATCAAGGTATTGGACAGCTTCGCCGCCGGAACGCCGGTGGTGGCGACGCCGCTCGGCGCCGCCGGCATCGACTGGTGCGCGCCGCTGCCGGTGCCGACCGAGGACGCCGCGACCTTCGCCGCCGCCGTCGCGGCGATCGGCCAGGAGCCGTCGTTGTGGCAGCCCGCACACGAGCGCCTGCTGGCCGCGGCCGCCGACGCCGATCGCGCTGCGCGTCTGCGCGCTGCGGTGCAGGCCTGGCTGGACATGCGTTGACGCGCGCGACCCGAACCCCGATGCTGCCGCGATGACTGTTGTCGCCACCACCGCCGTCACCGGCGTCGTCATCGCATTGAACGAAGCCGATCGCATCGGGCGCTGCGTCGCTTCGCTGCGCGCGCTGTGCACGCGCGTGGTCGTGCTCGATTCGGGTTCCAGCGACGCCACCGTCGCGGTCGCGCGCGACGCCGGCGCCGAGGTCGTGCACCAGGACTGGCTCGGTTTTGCCGCCCAGAAGAACGCCGCGATCGCGCAGGCGCAGACCGGCTGGGTGCTGCTGCTCGACGCCGACGAGTGGTTCGAACCGGAAGCCGTCACGCAGATCGACGCCTTCCTGCGCAGCGATCGCATCGACAGCGTCGACGCATGGGAACTGCCGCGGCGCACGATCTTCCTCGGTCGGCCGCTGCGCCACGGCGGCTGGGGCCGCGAATGGCTGCCGCGCCTGTTCCGCGCCGACCTTCGGTATCGCCCGGATGCGGTGCACGAACGCCTGGATCTCGACGGCCGTCGGGTGTCGCGCCTCGACGCGCGCTTCGAACACACGCCGGTGCGCGACCTCGACGAGCACTATCGAAAACTCGCGCGCTACGCCGCGCTCTGGGCCGAAGGCCGCGCCGCACTCGGCAAGCGTGCCGGCTTCCTCGACCTGTACACGCACCCGCTGTTCTACCTGCTCAAGAACTACGTCGTCCGCGGCGGCTTCCTCGACGGCCGCGAAGGCGCGGTCTTCCATCTCGCCTACGCCGGCTACACCCACGCCAAGTACGCACGCCTCTGGGCAAGAACGCGCTGAGCCCGCGCCCGCGCGCCATGTCCGGCCAGAATCTCGCCCGGGATTCCTTGACCCGCACCGCCGCCAAGCCGAGACTCCGTCCCGCAGGCCGACCCTTCGGTCGGAGCATTGTTGTCGGATGCCCATGCCCAAGACGACGAAGCTGCCCCGGTACTGGGTCGAGCACACGCCCGACTGGCGCATGGAGCCAATGGCCTGCTTGGGTCTCCATCCGACGCCGCGCGGCGGTGCGGTTCGATTCGGGCGGTCGTTGCGTTTGGAGGAATCATGAGATCCGGAAGCTGCCATTGCGGTGCCGTCCAGTTCGACGTGGAAGGCGAAATCGACCAGGTCATCGAGTGCAACTGTTCGCACTGCAGCCGCAAGGGTTTCCTGCTGTGGTTCGTGCCCAGGCAGGCGCTCGTGCTGCGATCGGGTGCGGACCGGCTCAGCACCTACACCTTCAACAAGCACGCCATCCAGCACTCGTTTTGCCCGGTCTGTGGCGTGCAGGCGTTCGGCCTGGGCAGCATGCCGGACGGCACGCCGATGGCCGCCATCAACATCCGTTGCCTGGACGACATCGACCTGGAGACGATCCCGCGCATTCCGGTCGACGGCCGTGCGTTCTAGCCGGGCGGCACGGATCAGATCACGACCATTGCAACGCCGTCGCCTTGTTTGGCAGCAGCCGTGCGCGCAAGATCGGCTCGTGCTGCGGAGCATCCCTCGGGCGCGGCTGCGACGGCACATCCTCTGAGGCCGAAGACGTAACTCCTCGAAGCAACGCATGGAACTGGTACGGGTCATGTTCGTACTGTTTGTCGTGGCCGCACTGGCCGGGTTCATGATTGTGCTGCGCTGGGAGCATCGGCATTTCGCGGCTCGGGGGCTTGTCGCGTCGTGGAGGCAGGTTCGGCTCGGCAGCGTGCTTGTCCTCCCCTTGACGATGGCCACGGTCGTGATTCCGGCGCGCAGCGTATCGGGCATGGAAGGCCTCGCGGTGTTCTACATGCTGCTCTTGAGTGTCGCCCCCGTGGTCTGGTTCGGTCTGCATTGGGCGTTTGGCCGGCTGGCCAGGCCGCCGCTGGCTTTCGCCGATTCGGTCCTGATCGCAGCGTCGCCCCTCGTCTATGCCGCCACGGTGGCAGCGCTGGCCCCTCATCTCCAGTCGCTCGCGTGGTCGTTGCGGAGATGGCTGGGAACCCCATGATCGGGCGCTGGAAGCACCCCGCAGCCTTCGCCGACGTTTTTGCCGTAGTCTCCGGCTTTTGGCGCCGAAGTACCCATGACCATCGAAACCGAAGACGACGTGATCGCGCTGCAGCGCATCGGCCGCATCGTGTCGGGCGTGCTGCAGCAGATGCTCGACGCCGCCGAACCCGGCATGACCACGCGTGAACTGGACGCGCTCGGTGCGCGCCTGCTGGCCGCGCAGGGCGCGCGTTCGGCGCCGCAGCTGACCTACGGGTTTCCGGGCGCGACCTGCATCAGCATCAACGAAGAAGCGGCGCACGGCATTCCCGGCGACCGCGTGATCCGGCCGGGCGACGTGTTGAACGTCGACGTTTCCGCCGAACTCGACGGCTACTTCGCCGACACCGGCGGCACCGTGGTCGTGCCGCCGACGAACGCGCAGAAGACGCGCCTGTGCCACGCCGCGCGCACCGCGCTGGCGAACGCGATGACGCAGGCGCGCGCCGGCCGGCCGATCAACGTCATCGGTGCCGCCATCGAGCGCACCGCCCGGACCTACGGCTTCCGCATCATCGAGAATCTCGGCAGCCACGGCGTCGGCCGCGCCCTGCACGAGGAACCCGAACACATCGCCGGCTACCACGATCCCGCCGACCGGCGCGTGCTCAGCGAAGGCATGGTCATCACCATCGAGCCCTTCCTCTCGACCCGGAGCCGCAGCGTCCATGAAGCCGCCGATGGCTGGACCCTGGTCGGCGCGCGCGGCAACCTGTCGGCGCAGTACGAACACACGATGATCATCACCCGCGGCGAACCGATCGTCGTCACCCGCCACTGACCCGCGCGCAGCGCCAGGAGATCGGCATGAATCCCATCGTCGTCCTCGTCCACTATCGCGCCCTGCCCGACCAGGCCGACGCGGCCCGGCGCGCGATCGCCGCCCTGGTCGCGACGGTCACGTCGAGCGAACCCGAGTGCGGCGGCATCGACCTGCTGCAGGACGCCAACGACCCGACCCGCATCACCCTGGTCGAGCGCTGGCCGAGCCAGGCGCACTTCCTCGGCCCGCATCTGCAGCAGCCGCACATCCAGGCCTTCATCGCCTCGGCCGGCGCCTTCCTGGCCGGGCCGCCGGACCTCTCGTTCTGGCATCCTGCCTCCGCCTGAGCGGCGCCAAGCCCCGCAGGCGCCGACAGCGATCAAGCCACACGAGCACGGAGCATCACATGGCCCAGGGTTTTCTCGTCTGCGTCGCCCCCGACGCCCACATCGACTACCTCGCGCAGCACCCGGGCTTGGTCCATGCCTACCTCGACGGCGCGCCGGCACCGGCGCCGGCACCGTCATGGTGGCCGAGCGAACCGCCGCCGATGCTGGACTCGTGGAGCATCAACCACCGCAACACCGACCTGTACCACTGGATCTTGAACGGCGGCCCCGGGCACGTGTCGGATGCCGGCGCGATCTTCCAGTCCTGGCACGCACCCGACCATCCGGCCAGCTTCGTCAAGCTCGACGCCTACACCGAGCGATTCGCCCTGCACGCCGCGCAGCTGCCCGAGCTCGCGGCGAAGGTCCGCAAGGTCGATCTGGAGGCCGTGAGGCGCGCCTTCGTCGACTGGTGCAAGGCCCAGGGCAAGACCTGGGAGGACATCGATCGATACGCCTGCGAGCCCTTCGTCGACGAATTCGCGGCCCTGGGCGAGCAGCTCGACGCGGCCATCCGCGACGGCCACGGCATGCTCTGGTGACGATGCGCGCCGGCGACCGCGCATTAGACTCGCCCGACCTGCGCTGAAGGAGCCTGCCGATGTCGAGTCCCACCGCCGTCGCCCTGACCGGTTTCATCGCCTGGGCCTTGCTGTTGCTGATCTGGATGGAAGCCCTGCGCTCGTGGCTGGTGCTGCGCAAGCGCGTCCCGGCCAACGGTTTCCAGCCCGACAACGGCAACCTGTCGCCGTTCATGCAACGCATCGCGCGGGCGCATGCGAATTGCATCGAGGGCTTGCCGATCTTCGGCGGACTGATGCTGGTCGCGCTCGCCACCGGGCGCGGCGCGGTCACCGATCCGCTCGCCCATGCGCTGCTCGCGGCGCGCATCGTGCAGTCGGGCATCCATCTCGCCTCGTTGTCCGAATTCGCGGTGACGCTGCGCTTTTCCGCGTTCGCGGTGCAGATGGGCATCGCCGCGTGGTGGTGCCTGCAGTTGCTCGCGACGCCCTGAACGAACCCTTCCGTCACTCACCGCAAGGAGCACCGATGACCCGCCGGATCTTTCGCCTTGTCTTCGTCGCAGCCGTGGTGCTGTCGACCGGCGCCTGCCAGCAGGCCGCCCCCGAACCCGAAACGCCGCCGCCGCACGAGACGATCGAACTGATCTCGGCGGCGATGGGCGAGACGCGGCGCATCAATGTCTACCGGCCGCCGCAGTACGCCGAACAGGCGGAGGCGCGTTTCCCGGTGCTGTACATGCCGGACGGCGGCGTCGCCGAGGACTTCCCGCATGTCGCCAACACCCTGGACGCCGGCATCCGCGCCGGCGAGATCGTGCCGATGCTGCTGGTCGGCATCGAGAACACCCAGCGCCGCCGCGACATGACGCCGCCGACCACGGTGGACGAGGACCGCAAGGTCTGGCCGATCGTCGGCGAATCGGCGAAGTTCCGCGCCTTCCTGCGCGACGAGCTGGTGCCCGAGATCGACCGCCGCTACCGCAGCAACGGCGACACCGCCATCATCGGCGAATCGCTGGCCGGCCTGTTCATCGTCGAGACCTTCTTCGAGGCGCCGGGCCTGTTCGACACCTCGATCGCGCTCAGCCCGAGCCTGTGGTGGAACGCGCACGCCCTGGTCGATGCCGCGCCGGCGCGGCTGCAGGCGCGCGCGTCGCAGCCCGAGCGCCTGTACCTGAGCGCCGCGGACGAAACCGATATCGTGCCGCACGTGGCCACGCTCGCCGACGCCTTGAAGGCGCACGCGCCGGCGACGCTGCAATGGACGCACGAACCGCGTCCGGACCTGCGCCACGACAACATCTACCGCAGCCTGGCGCCGTCGCTGTTGCGCCGGCTGTTCGCGCCGCCGCCCGCACCGGCGCCCTGAGCCGCGCTCAGTCGGTCCTGAGTGCGGCGATCGGATCGAGGTCGGCGGCCTGGCGTGCCGGATAGACGCCGAAGGCGAGGCCGGTGAGGGCGCAGATCAAGGTCGCGGCCAGCACCGGGATCGGCGCCCAGCCCACGGCCCAGCCCGCGCCCCAGGCGATCAGGTAGGCGAGCACGGCGCCGAAGACCAGGCCGAGCACGGCGCCGACGCCGCAGATCAGCGCGGCCTCGCGCATGAATTGTTCGATCACGTCGCGGCGACGCGCGCCAAGCGCACGCAGCAGGCCGATTTCGCGTTTCCGCTCCAGCACGTTCGCGAGCATGATGTTCATGATGCCGATGCCGCCGACCAGCAGCGAGACCGCCGCGATCGCGGCCATGACGATGCGGAAGATGCGCTGCGTCGCCTGGTGCTGCTGGTAGAGCTGGGCCGGCACGATCAGCGCGTAATCCTTCTGGCCGGCGTGACGCTGGTCGAGCATGGCCGAGAGCACCTTCGAGCCGTCGACGATGTGGGCGGGATCGTCGAGCTGGACCAGGAAGCGGTCGATCTCGTCCTCCATCGGCTGGAAGCGCAGGCGCGCCAGGGCCGAGGCCAGCGGCACGAACACGCGGTTGCTTTCGAGACCGAGCTGCACGCCTTCGAACTGGTCCTTGCTGAGGTCGCGGTCGGTCAGCACGCCGATCACCTCGAACCAGGCGTGGTTGACCTTGACCAGCTCGCCGACCGCCTCGCGGTCCGGGAACAGGCGCTTCGCGGCCTGGTGACCGAGCACGGCGACCGCGGCGAGGCGGTCGTCGTCGGCCGCATCGAAGGCGCGGCCCCGGGCGACTTCCAGCGAGGACAGCGCGAAATAGTCCGGGGTGACGCCGCTCGCGGTCGCATCCGAGCCGGCGTACTCGCTTAGCACCGAATAGGTCTTGATCGCCTTCTCCGCGGCGAAGCCGGTGGCGCCCGGCACCACTTCCATCGCCGCTTCGGCGTCGGCGCGGGTGAGACCGAGGCTGCGCGCGCGCATCTCGCGCAGGGCTTCCTGGTCCGGCGGCGATTCCGCCTTGGCGATCAGGTTGCGCAGGCCGAGGCCTTCGACCAGCTTCAGCGCTTCCTGGCGCGAGCCTTCGCCGACGCCCTGCATCGCGACGATGGAGCCGACGCCGAAGATCAGGCCGAGCAGGGTCAGCAGGGTGCGCAGGCGCCGCCGCCACAGTTCCTCGACGGCTTCGCGCCAGTGCGTGCCGAAGCGCTTGCCGATGCCATCCAGTGCCGAACTCATCCCATCCTCCGCATGCCGCCACCGCCGCCGCGGTTGCCACTGGCCGGTGCCGAAAAACGCCTGGCATCCGGATCGGCCGCATTCGCGGCGGGCGTCAGCACCACCGCGTCGCCGGCCTTCAATCCCTTCACCACTTCGCTGCGCGCGGTGCCGCGCGCGCCGAGCTCGATTTCGCGCTTGGCGAGCTTGCCGCCCTCGCGCACCTCGACATAGGTCTTGCCGCCTTCGGCGATCAGGGCCACGTTCGGCACCGACAGGCCCTGGCCGGACTCGCCGGTGTAGACGTCGGCGCTCATGCCCTGGCCCGGCACCAGCTTGAACTTCGCGACCGCCTCGGCCGGGATCGTCGCCTTCATCATCACGTACTTGACCGGGTTCTGGCGGCTGCGCGCCTGGGCCGCGCCCGCGACCCAGCTCACCGTGCTCTCGAAACTCTGGTCCGGCCGGCCGAGCGGATGCATGGCCACGCGCGCGCCGACCTGGACGCCCTGGGCGTCGAGCTGGGTCAGCGCGAACTGCACCTCCAGCGCCGACAGCTCCGGGAGGGCGCCGAATTCCTGGCCGGCCCACATGCTGGCGCCGACCTTGGGCTTCTCGCCGCCCCAGTCGGCGTTCAGCACGAACACGCCGTCGTTGGGCGCACGCAGCTCCAGCGCGGCCACGTCCTCGCGCCGGCGCTTGGCATTGAGGTCATAGGTCGCGCGTTGCGAATCCAGCACCGCCAGTTCGGCGCCGCCGCGCACCTCGGTCTGCTGCTTCTGCCATTCCAGGGTCTCGTGCTTGAAGCCGAGGAAGGCGGCGTCCTGCACGGCATCGAGGATCTCGTTGCGCGCGAACATGCCGAGGTCGGCGCCGGCATAACGCTCGGCGATGCCGAGGTCGACGTCGACCTTGGCGATCTCGGCCCCGACCTTGTCCTGGGCCGTGGCCAGTTCCAGTTCCTTGCCCATGCGCGCCAGCACGTTGCGACGCAGGTCGAGTTCGGCCTTGGTCAGCTCGAGTTCGCCCTGGGGCGCGATGAAGCGCGCAATCAGCTCGCCCTGCTTCACCTGCGAACCTTCCGGCAGCATCCACTCGAGCTGGCGCTGCGACCAGCCCTGGCCCGGCACCGCCAGCGGCGTGGCCTTGGCCGAACGCACTTCGCCGGTCGCCGACACGCGCAGCGCCACGGCGCTTTCCCGCACCACCTCGACCGGCGCCTCCAGCGCCGCATCCTTGCCGCAGGCGGCCAGGGCGAGCACGGACAACATCCCCAGGATCCACTTCATGATTGCTTCTCCGCCGCCGGCGCCAGCACCACGCGCACCGGCTGTCCGGGTTTCAGGGCCTGGCCCTTCGGATCGAAACTGACGACGGCATCGACCACCGGCACCAGCTGCGCGCGCGACTTGCTGCGCACTGCGCGCCCGACTTCGGTGACCTGGCCTTCGATGGCCTGGCCGGCGCCGCCTTCGACGATGACGCGCGCCTTCATGCCGACGCGCACGTGGCGGATTTCGGTCTCGGGCACCGCGACGCGCGCGATCAGGGTCGAGACGTCCGGAATCTGCGCCACCGACTGGCCGCGGAACACCTGCGAACCGACGTCGAATTTCTCGCCCTGCCAGTTGCTCTGGTGCAGGATGATGCCGTCGCGCGGCGCCTTCACGTTGAGATCGGCCATGGCCTTCTGCGAACGCGCGACCTCGGCGCGCAGCTGCGCCAGCTCGGCCTCGACCAGGCGCCATTCCTGCTTGCGCTGTTCGGCGGCCGCGGCTTCGCGGCGGATCGCGAGCGCGAGCTGCTTCTCGGCCTGGTCGCGTTCGATCACGAGTTTCTGGTAGTCGACGCGGCGCACGATGTCGGCCGGCTGGTCGGCCTTGCGCGTCGCCTTCTCGGCATTCGACTTCGCCTGCGCGGTGGCCAGGGTTTCGGTGCGTTCGCGTTCGGCCAGTTCCAGGCGCAGGCGTTCGCGCTGGGTTTCCTTTTCCTTCAGCGCGCTCTGCTTCTCGGTCAGGGTGCGCAGCACCTGCGAGCTGTCGAAGGCGGCCACGACCTGGTCCTTCTTGACCGGGGTGCCGTCGGGCACCAGCTGGGTCAGGGTCAGCTGCCACAGGTCGTCGATGGCCGGCGGCGAAATCGCGGCGCTCTCGCGCGCGGCGATCTCGCCGTCGAAACTGAGTTCGGCGGCGGCCAGCGGCGCCGCCGCGAGGCAGATCAGGGCGATGCGCAGCAGCTTCATGGCTGGCCTCCGTTCGCGGCGACCGCGGGCGTCGCCGCCACCGGTTCGACGCGCACGCTGGACGAGGGCAGCAGGCCGAGGTCGGCCGAGCCGTCGAGCGGGATGGTGACGGTGAAATAGCGCCCGGCACCGAGTTCCATCTTGGTCGCCGGGGCGCCGGAAATGGCGCCGATCGTGGCCTCGAGCTTGAGGTCGGGGCGCGCGTCGAAACGCAGGCGCACCTTCTGGCCGACGGCGATCGCGGAACGGTCCGCCTCCAGCGCATAGGCCTGCACCGTCACCGGGCCGCGGTCGACGATGTCGCCGATCTTCATGCCCGGCCAGGCCGAGGAACCCTCGTCGAAGCGGTCGCCGCGCCACGGATTGAAGCCGTGCACAACGATGCCGTCGACGTCCGCCTTCACTTCCGCCAGCGCCACCTGCGACTGGTGGTAGAGCAGGTCCTGGCGCAGCTTGTCGATTTCCAGGCGCGCGTCCTCGCGCCGGCGCGCGACCGCGGCCTCGGCGGCGTCGCGTTCCTTGCGGCGCAGTTCGAGGTCGCGCTCGGTGCGGACCCGTTCGCCCTGGTAGCGGTCGTAGTCGAGCGCGGACAGATGCTGCTTCGGGATCGCGGCATCGACCTGGGCCTTGCGATGCAGCGCGTCGGCGTCGACGAAGGCGCGTTCGGCATCGATGGCCGCGACCGCCAGGGTCGCGATCTCCTGGGCCACACGCGCCTCGGTCTGCTCGATCTGGGCGCCCAGGGTCTGGATCATCGCCGCGCTCTGGCCGGCGTCGATGCGCACGACCACATCGCCCTTCTTCACTGCCGCGCCCTCGGGCACGTAATAGCGCAGCACCACCGGCGAGCTGTTCGACGGCGGGCAATACACGGGCTGGGCATTCTGCGCCAACACTTCGCCGCTCAGGATGACACGGGGTGCGGCGGCCGTGACGAGTCCGCTGCTCAAGGCCAGCAGGAGCATCGCGGGGCGGAGCCCGCTCCCACGAGATCCCAGAAAACCCGTGAAAATCCCTGCTTTCGTGGGAGCGGGCTCCGCCCCGCGATTCGAATGTTGGCTATCGCTTCGCATCGGATTCCACCTTGCCGTCGCGCAGGCGCACGTGGCGCGGCGCGTGTGCGGCGATCTCGTTGTCGTGGGTGACGAGCACGATGGTCTGGCCCTGGTCGTGCAGTTCGTCGAGCAGCCGCAGCACGTCGGCGGCGCTCTTCGAATCGAGGTTGCCGGTCGGCTCGTCGGCGAGCAGCAGGGCCGGGCTCAGGATCAGCGAACGCGCGATCGCGGCGCGCTGCATCTGTCCGCCCGAAAGCTGGGTCGGGCGATGGTCCATGCGGTCGGCCAGGCCGACCCGGGCCAGCAGTTCCTTCGCACGCGCGGTCACGTCCGGCTTGGGCTCGCGCGTGAAGCGCAGCGGCAGCAGCACGTTCTCCAGCACGGTCAGGCGCGGCAGCAGGTGGAAGCTCTGGAAGATGAAGCCGATCTTGCGGTTGCGCACCGTGCTGATCGCCTCGTCGTCGAGCCCCGAGACTTCCTGGCCGTCGAGCACGTAGGACCCGGCGTCGGGCTTGTCGAGGCAGCCGAGCACGTTCAGCAGGGTCGACTTGCCGGAACCCGACGGCCCGGTGATGGCGACGAATTCGCCCTGGGCGATGTCCAGCGACACGCCGTCGAGCGCGCGCACTTCGGCGCCGTGCATGTCGTAGGTGCGGGTGATGTTTTCGACGTGGATCATCGGACTTCCCTGTGACGAGCCGCCACAGACCATTTCGGGGTGGCAAAGGTTCCCGAAACGCAAGTGCCGGGGAAGCCCCATAGGTCATGCGACGGGATGGGGCGTTCGCGCATCGGGGCGGTCGATCAGGCCGCTGGCGGCCCGATCCCTAGTCGATCGTCGGCAGGACCGACACCACCTCTTTCACCGTGGTCTGGCCGCGCGCGATCAGTTCGGCGCCGGCCACCCGCAGCGGACGCAGGCCGTCGCGCAGGCAGGACTCGCTGAAGGCCGGCAGGTCGATGTCGGCGCGGATCTCGCGGCGCAGCTTCGGCGACATCGTCAGCATCTCGTACACCGCGGTGCGCCCGTAGTAGCCGGTGTGGCGGCAGTCGTCGCAGCCCTTGGCGGTGCGCGCATGCTCGGGCAAGGGCTGCTCGAAGCCGCGCGTCAGCGCCTGCCAGGCGCCGGGGTCGACGGCCACCGGCGTCTTGCAGCGCGGGCAGAGCGTGCGCGCCAGGCGTTGCGCGACGATGCCGTTCACCGTGCTCTGGATCAGGTAGTGCGGCACGCCGAGATCGAGCAGGCGCGTGACCGCGCTCGGCGAATCGTTGGTGTGCAGGGTGCTCAGCACCAGATGCCCGGTCAGCGCCGCCTGCACCGCCATTTCGGCGGTCTCCAGGTCGCGGATCTCGCCGACCATGATGATGTCCGGATCCTGGCGCAGCAGGGTGCGCACGCCGGCGGCGAAGGTCAGGTCGATCGACTGCTGCACCTGCATCTGGTTGAACGCGGGCGCGATCATCTCGATCGGGTCCTCGATCGTGCAGACGTTGATCTCGGGCGTGGCCAGGTGCTTCAGCGTCGAATACAGGGTCGTGGTCTTGCCGGAACCGGTCGGGCCGGTCACCAGCACGATGCCGTGCGGACGTTCGATCATGTCCCGCCACTGGGCCTCGTCGCGGGCGTTGAAGCCGAGTTCGGCGAAGTTCTTGACGACCACGTCCGGGTCGAAGATGCGCATCACCACCTTTTCGCCGAAGGCGGTCGGCATCGTCGATATGCGCATTTCCACCTCGCGCCCGCCGGGCGAACGGGTCTTGATGCGGCCGTCCTGCGGGCGGCGGCGCTCGGCGATGTCCATGCGCCCGAGGATCTTGATGCGCGACACCGCCGCGACCATCACCGGCGTCGGCAGCTCGTAGACCTTGTGCAGCACGCCGTCGATACGGAAGCGCACCGCGCTCATCTCGCGCCGCGGCTCGAGGTGGATGTCGCTGGCGCGCTGTTCGTAGGCGTATTGCAGCAGCCAGTCGACGATGCGCACGACGTGCGAATCGTCGCTGCCGATCTCGCCGGACTTGCCGAGTTCGACCAGTTGCTCGAAGTTCGGCATGCCGCGGCCGTCGACCGTTTCGCCACCGTCCTTGGCCTTGCGCACGCTGCGCGAGATGCCGGCAAACTCCATCAGGAAGCGGTTGACGTCGAGCGGGTTCGCGACGACGCGCGTGATCTTGCGGCGGAGCAGGCGCTCGAGGTCCGGCAACCAGCGCGTGTCGAAGGGCTCGCTGGTGGCCATGGTCAGCGACTCGGCGCCGACTTCCACCGGCAGGATCCGGTAGCGGGTGGCGTAGCTCGGCGCCACCACTTCGCCGACGCGGGCGATGTCGATCTTGGTCGGGTCGATGCGCAGGTAGGGCAGGCCGGCCTTGTGGGCCAGCCATTCGGTCAGCGTCTCCAGGCTCAGATGTCGGCCCGGCTCGCGCGGGTCGGGCAGCTTGGCGTTCGCGATGAGGATCAGCGGGTGCATCTCGGCCCGCGACAGGCCCTTGCCGAGGCGGATGTTCTTGGCGGCGTCGGGCGTCACCAGCTGCTCGACGATCAGCGCCGCCAGCACCTCGTCCAGCTCGACGCGCTTGCCTTCCGAAAACTTGCTGGTGGTGAACGCCGCGCGGCCATCCATGGGCACCGCCTTGTGGGATTCGTGCTTGCTCATCGCCATCCTTCCATGCCGGCCACGCGCCGTGCCGCATTGTGAACCGGGGCGGGGCGGGACGCGAGTGCGGCATTGCCCCGGGCGCTCGTCGCGACTAGCATTCTTACCTGGTATTACCGGAGCCTGCGATGTCGGCATTCTCGATCACCAGCAAGGGCCAGGTCACGATCCCGAAGGAAGTGCGGCAGCGTCTCGGGCTGCGCGCCGGCAGCAAGGTGCGCTTCCGCGTCGTCGGCGACCGCGCCGAGATCGAGCGCGTCGGTCCTCCGCTGGCGGCGGCTGCCCAGAGCGCGGCCGGCATGTTGCGGCATCGCGCGCCGCCCTGTCCGCCGGACTTCGACGTGGCCGGCCTGCTTGATCCCGCCGTCGTTCGCCGCAAACGCACGCGATGAGCGCCGTGCTCGGCCTCGATACCAACGTTCTGGTTCGATACTTCGTCGTACCGGGCGAAGATGCGGCCGAACGCCACCAGTGCGCGCTCGCCCGGACCTTGGTCGACGGCGGTCGTCCGCTGCGGGTCTGCAAGACCGTCCTGCTTGAACTGGAATGGGTGCTGCGCGGCTACTACCGGTATCCGCGCGCCGACATCGCCCGCGCCCTGGCCTGGTTGGCCGCACAAACGCATGTCGAGCTTGAAGATCGCGGTGCCGTCGAGCAGGCGCTGGCGAACTACGCGGAAGGATTCGACTTCGCCGACGCCCTGCATCACGCCAGCTATGCGGATTGCCAGCACGTCGCCAGCTTCGACGACCGCGGATTCGCCCGTCGTGCCGACCGCATGAAGTTGCAGCCGCCGGTGCGGGTGCCGGGCGCGACACGTCGTCGCTGAAGCCGGCCGCAGGCCGCGCCGCCGCTATACTACGGCGCTTTTCGCCCCGAACCGGAACTCCCATGACAGGCCCGACCTTCCAGGACGTGATCCAGACGCTGAACCGCTATTGGGCGGAGCAGGGTTGCGTGCTGATCCAGCCGCTCGACACCGAAGTCGGTGCCGGCACCTTCCATCCCGCGACCTTCCTGCGCGCGCTCGGCCCGGAGCCGTGGCGTGCCGCCTACGTGCAGCCGTCGCGGCGCCCGACCGACGGCCGTTACGGCGAGAACCCGAACCGCCTGCAGCACTACTACCAGTACCAGGTGGTGCTGA
>CALMWD010000516.1 GCA_937873105.1 uncultured Rhodanobacteraceae bacterium | reverse complement strand
CTACGCCCGCGAACATCCGGTCCGGGTGGCGATGTCGGCGCTCGCCCTCGGTGTCGTCGCCGCGCGCCTGTGGTCGGCACGCGGCGCGGCGCGGAGCTGAGCCATGCCGGCGCGCAGGCGGCGCACGCCGCGCACGACCGCGGTCGCGATCGACCTGATCGCGGCGGCCCGGCGCAACCTCGCGCTGCGACAACGGCTGATGCGCAGGGAAGCGCATCGGTTCGTTCGCGGCCTGCGCCGGATGTCCTGGCTGTTGCCGCTGCTGGGCCTGGTGCTGTTGTCGACCTGGCTGTCCCTGCTGGTCGCGGTGTACGCGCTGGCGGCGTGGAGCGCCGGCCATGACGGCGTCGGCCTGGTCGCCGTGCTGGCCGTGCAGCTGGCCTTGCTGGCCTGGCTCCGGCGGGATGCGACGGCGACGGCGCGGACCATGGGATTTCCCGGCACGCGGCGTCTGCTCGCCGACGGCGCGGCGTTCGGGTCGTGGCTGTTCGCGGCACCACGCGGGCGCGGGAGTCCGCGATGAGTCCGCGCCCGCCGTGGATGCGCTGGCCGCGACCCCGGCCCGAACCGGATTGGGTCGACGCCCTGAGCGATGACGCGGCGACGCGATGGGTCGACGGTTCCGGGCGGCGGCTCGCGACCATCGCCCGCTGCCTGGTGCTGCTGGTGGTGCTGGCGACCCTGGTGTTGCTGTGGGCGGCGCAGGCGCTGATGATTCCGCTGACGATGGCGGCCCTGCTGGCGATCAGTCTCTCGCCCGCGGTCGCGCGCGGGGCGGCGTGGATGCCGCGTGGCCTCGCCGCCTTCCTGGTCGTGCTCGGCGTGGTCGCGGCGCTGACTGCCCTGCTCGTGGTCCTGGTCGAACCGGCCCAGGCCTGGCTGCAGGATGCGCCCGGATTGCTGCGTTCGGTCACGCGCAAGCTCAAGGCGTTGACCTCGCCGATCGTCGAGGTGTCGCGCGCCGCGGCGCCGCTGGCCGAACTGGCGAACGGCGGCGCCCAGGTCGCATCCGCCGAACCCGCGACCCTGAGCCTGATCGGCCTGCTCAAGCGCGCGCCCGGCCTGGTGCTCGATGCCGCCATCGTGCTGCTGCTGACCTACTTCCTGCTCGTGCACGGCGACCACCTGCTGCGCAAGGCGGTGACGCTGGCGCCGACGCTGTCGCGCAAGCGCGGCGTGGTCGGCATCGTGCGCGAAGTGCAGCGCGGCACCGCGCGTTACCTGGCGACGACCGTGGCCATCAACACCGGTCTCGGCGTGCTGACCGCGATCGTGCTCTGGGCCCTGGACGTGCCCGATCCGCTGCTGTGGGGCGCCTTCGCCGGACTGTCGAACTTCATTCCCTACGTCGGCGCCGCCGCGGTCGCGCTGCTGCTCGCGATGGTCGGCGTGCAGCAGGCCGACACCGTGCTGCAAGGGCTGGTGCCGGCCGGGGTGTTCCTGCTGCTGACGACGATCGAGGGCCAGCTGGTGACGCCGCAATGGCTCGGCCGCCAGCTGCGCCTGAACCCGGTCGCGGTCCTGGTCTGGATGATGGCCTGGGGCTGGATCTGGGGGCTCGCCGGCCTGCTCATGGCGGTGCCGATGCTGGTCTGCCTGAAGACCGTCTGCGAGCACCTGGCCGGCAGCCGCTGGATCGCCCAGATGCTCGAGGACGGACCGCGCATTTCGCACGGCCGCGCCGCCGAAGGCGTGCAGCTTGCCCGTGCCGAAGAACCCCAAGCCATTGAATAAAAAGGGTTTGGTCGTTGGCCCGCGATCTGCGGCAGAGACCGCGACCGAACCGGTCAGTGGAGCCAGAAACCAAGGAGTACCGCCATGCTGAGTTATGCCATCACCTTCCTGATCATCGCCCTGATCGCCGCCGTGCTCGGCTTCGGCGGCATCGCCGGCGCCGCGACCGGCATCGCCAAGATCCTGTTCTTCGTGTTCATCGTGCTGTTCGCGATCGCGGCCATCACCGGCCGCAAGACGCCGTTGTCGTGATCGACCCGGACCGGAGCCCGGCGATGGATGCCGACACCGTGCAACGACTGCTGCGATTGGCCAAGGACGGCCTCGGCCTGTGCGAGGACGCGTTGTGCGAACTGGGCAGCGCCCGCATGCGCGAACTCGTGGCCCAGACCGCGTCCGCGAAGCGCGGGCTGATCGGTTCGCTGCACTGGCTGGCGGGCCTGCACCACTGGCCGGTGCTGCCGGTCGGGACGATCGCCGGCTACGTCGCCAGCCTGTGGACGAACCTGCGGGCGACGCAGTGCGACGACGAGGACGCGCTCTACCTGCGCGAGCTGGCCGACCACGAACTGCAGTTCGAACTCGCCTACGAGGACGCGCTGCGGGCGGCGACCGATCCGGTCCTGGTGCAGATCCTGAATTACCACGCGCCAACCTTGCGCGCGTGTTCGGAAGCGATGGGTGCGTGGCGCATGCGCCTGGAGGCCTGACCCGCATCCGCGTGGGCCGCCGGAAGCGGCGGATGGACTTGAATGGACGACAGAGGAGAAACCCCATGAACCTGTTTCGAAAGACCCTGATCGCTTCGAGCGTCGCCATCGTGCTTGGCCTGGGTCAGGTCGTGGCCGGAGAACCCGACCGCACGCTCGGCGAAGCCATCGACGACGCCAGCATCACCGCCGGCGTGAAGTCGGAACTGCTGGCCGACAAGCGCACCGAAGGCTTCGACATCAACGTCGACACCAAGAACGGCCACGTCGTCCTGCGCGGCGGCGCCGACAGCCTGGCCGACAAGCTGGCCGCGACCGAACTGGCGCACAAGGTGCAGGGCGTGAAGTCGGTCGCCACCCCCATCGTGATCGCGGC
>CALMWD010000515.1 GCA_937873105.1 uncultured Rhodanobacteraceae bacterium | reverse complement strand
TGACATAGGCGACGCCGAGTCGCCGCGCGGCCGGTGCGCCGAACGCCTCCGGATGCAGGTACTTGCCGCGTTCGGCCGGGGTCTTGTCGAGTTCGACCGGAATGCGGTGCTTCTCAGCCCACGCGTCTTTGCGGATGCCGGTGACCTGCCAGCTCACCTTGGTGTTCGGGGTCTCGGTGCGGATGGCGAAGCGGTTCTGCGCCACCTCCTCGGCCACCATCGCGCGGGCAAAGCTGCCGATCACCGTGAGCTGGTAGCGGAAGTCGCGGTTGAGCGCCTCGAACCATTCGGGCAGGTCGATCAGGGCATAGCCGCGCCCATCGGTGACGACATTGCCGTTGTAGACGTTCATCATGTCGGGCGACTCGACGAAGCTGTGCAGCAGGTACTTGTTGGCCGGGTCGAGAGGATGATCGATCTTGAAGCTGCCGCCACCCTTGCTGAGCGTGCCGAACACCGCAACGTCCCCGACAATGCTGGCATTGCCCGTGGCTTCGAGCACCGTGCTGCCACCGGCCAGCGCAATCGCCGTGCCGCTGACATTCGCGAATCGCGCCGCCTTTGCCGACGTGCTGTTGGCATAGGCATAGATCGCGTCGCCGGTGCTGGCGGCATCGGTGAGCCGGGCGCGGACCGCATGCGCGGTACCGCCGGTGCCACTGGATACCGCGTCCAGTCCCTTGGCGTTGCCGCCGCCCACTGCGCGAATTTCTGCAGCCAGGCCACCGTCGGCAGAGCTGACCGCGCCGAGCGCGATGGCGGGTGCCGTGCTCGCCGTATTGACGCCATACAGGCCATAACCGCCGCCGGCGCCGGTTTCGCCGCGCACGCCGATCGGACTGCCGCTGACGCCGCCGGGCGCAAGTCCGTAGATCGCGGTGCCGCCGGTCGACGCCGTCGCGGCGACAACCCCGTATGCATTGCCGCTGCTTGCCTGGTTCTCGGCATAGACGCCCACGCCCAGCGGCGAGGCCACCGTCGCCTTGACGCCATGAACGGTGGCCGAGGGATGCAAGGCATTGGCGACGACGGCGATGGCATCGGCGCCGCCCGACGTGACGGCCGCGAGACCGATCTGGGTGCCCTGCGCGTCGACACCGGTGCTGCCGACGCCGCGGACACCGACGGCCCCTCCTGTTGCATCACCAAACACGGCGACGCCCGATGGTGAATCCGTGTTTCCGACGACGCCGTAGGCAAGGCCCGAGTTGGCGTTGTTCTCACCGAACACGCCGAAGCCGCTCGGCGACACGACCCGACCCAGCACGCCCTTGGTCGATCCACTGGCATCGCTGGCCTCACCGTGCACACCCGTACCGTTCGATGCCGCGCTCGATCCGCGAACGCCGATCGTCGCGCCCGCGGCGCTCGACGTTGCCGATCCATGGATGGCGGTGCCGTCCACGCCCGCGCTCTCGCTGAAGATGCCGAAGGCACTGCCGGAAGTCGCCAGGTTTCGTGCCCTGAGGCCGTAGCCGTCCGGCGAATTCGCCGACGCTATGACACCTGACGTGGCGCCGCTCGTGGCGAAGGCGATGCCATGGACGCCGGTTCCGTCAGTCGCGTTGCTCATTCCGCGTACGCCGGTCTTGCCGAAGCCCCTCACGCCTTGACCCATGGCAGACTCGCCATACACACCGGCAACATCTGAATCCGCGCCGGTGTAGAAGCCCTGGATCGCGCTAGTCGCCGACGGCGCACTATTGAATACTTGGAGCCCTGTGTTGCTGGCATTGCCTGACCACGTCGCTCCGTAGTGAGCGTGGTCGCTACGCGACGCGGTATTCGCTGCGCCGGTGCCGGCAAAGTTCACGCTGAAGGTCGTGCCCGACAGCGTCAGGCCGTTGCCGGCGCTGTAGCTGCTGCCACTGGCATCGGCGGCCGGCGCCCAGGAACTTCCGTTCCACGCCAGCACCTGCCCGGCGGTCGGCGCCGTGGCGGCAACGTTGCGGCCGCGCAGCGCGTTGCTCGATGCCGATACCGGCGCCGGAAGGATTTCGATGCGGCCGGCCAGCGTCGTGCCGTCGACCTCGACCTCCAGCCAGCGGGCGCTGCCGTCGAAGGCGATGCCGGTGAAGTCGAGGTCGAGCGCGAACACGCCATCGACCACCGGCCAGCCGGTGGCGCTGATCGGTGCGCCGAGCAAGGTGCCGCCGCTTTGCGCGTTGTAGAGCTTGAAGACCAGGTCGGTTGTGCCGTCCAGCGGCGTGCCCGATTGCGCCAGATGGCCTTGAAAGGTGAAGGGCTCGGCCTGCACCTGGGTGAGGGGCCATGCGGCGGCCAGCGACAGCCAGAACAGGGAGCGGGCAAATCGACCGTGCAATTTCATGGGGAGACTCCTGGGCAAAGCGTTCATTCGAAGCTGTTCTTGAACACGTCGTCGCTGGGCACGCTTGCACTGCATTCGAGCGCAATGGACCAGTTGTTGAGTTGGCCGGTGTCGCTGTTGGCCATGTCGCGTACCACCAGGGTCCAGGTGCCGACACTGCTGCTGCCATTGCCGTCGGTACCGCGACGACCGATGAATGCCGCCAGCGGCTGTGCCGGCCGCACCCAGCCGAAGATCTTGCCGCTGCCCCCGGTGCCCGCGCAGGCCTGATCGGCGCTGTTCGTGGCGTCGTCGCCGGCATTGCCGAGCAGCCCGTCGGCGGTACACGAACCCGACGCCGCGGCATCGCCATTGCGGACGCGGTCGAGCAGGACCACATTGCCATTGCCACCGAACGGATCGTGATTCGGATCGAGCAAAGTCACCTTCAAGTCGCCCAGATAGGGGTGGGCGATGTCGAGCCCGACGCGCACCCGGCTGATGTAGTTGCA
>CALMWD010000514.1 GCA_937873105.1 uncultured Rhodanobacteraceae bacterium | reverse complement strand
GACGTGCCCTCGGTGCTGGTCGAGACCGCCTTCATCAGCAACCCGACCGAAGAAAAGCGCCTGAACGACCCGAAGCATCGCGAGAAGCTGGCCGACGCGCTGGTCGAAGGCATCCGCGACTATTTCGCGACGACGCCGCCGCCCGGCACCTGGTTCGCGGCCAATCCGCAGCGCGCGAAGCACCACATCGTCGCCCGCGGCGAGTCGCTGTCGCTGATCGCCCAGCGCCATCGCGTGTCCGTGGCGTCGCTCAAGCGCGAGAACGCGCTGGCCACCGACACCGTGCACGCCGGGGCCGTGCTCAAGATCCCGACCTCGATCTGAGCGTGCGCGGCTAGACTAGGCGGCCCCCGACCGAGGCCGCGATGCGCATCCAGCCCCTGCCCGAACACCTGATCAACCAGATCGCCGCCGGCGAGGTGATCGAGCGCCCGGCGTCCGTGGTCAAGGAACTGGTCGAGAATGCGCTGGATGCGGGCGCGACCCGGATCGAGGTCGAACTGGAGGCCGGCGGCATCAAGCGCGTGCGCGTGCGCGACAACGGCAGCGGCATTGCCGCCGAGGACCTCGGTCTGGCGCTGACCCGCCATGCCACCAGCAAGATCGCCTCGCTCGACGATCTCGAAGCCGTGCGCAGCATGGGCTTCCGCGGCGAGGCGCTGCCGAGCATCGCCTCGGTCTCGCGATTCAGCCTGACCTCGCGCACCATCGACGCCGCGCATGCCCACGCCCTCGATGTCGACAACGGCGAGATCGGCCCGCTGCGGCCGGCGCAGCATCCGGTCGGCACCACCGCCGAGATGCGCGAGCTGTTCTTCAACGTGCCGGCGCGACGCAAGTTCCTGCGCGCCGAGCGCACCGAACTCGGCCATGTCGAGGACTGGTTGCGCGCGATCGCGCTGGCGCGGCCCGAAGTCGGTTTCTCGCTGACCCACAACGGGCGCCTGCTGCTGCGCGACGAGGCCGTGCCGCAGGCGCCGGAGTCGCGCGTGGACGCCGTGCTCGGCGAGGAATTCCTCGCCCACAGCCTGCGCATCGACCACAGCGCCGCCGGTCTGCGCCTGCACGGTTATGTCGGACTGCCGACCGCGGCGCGTGCGCAGAACGACCGCCAGTTCTTCTACGTGAATCGGCGCCTCGTGCGCGACCGCGTGATCGCGCATGCGGTGCGCCAGGCCTAAGCCGACGTGTTGTTCCATGGCCGCCATCCGGCCTTCGTGCTGTTCCTCGAACTCGATCCGCTGCTGGTCGACGTGAATGCGCACCCGGCCAAGACCGCGGTGCGTTTCCGCGAGCAGCGCCTGGTCCACGATTTCCTGTTCCGCAGCCTGCACGAGGCGCTGGCGCAGACCCGCGCAGGGCAGGCCGCGACGATCGCCGCGCCGGCGTTTCCGTCGTCGGCCGCCGCTTTCGTGCCGCAGCAGGCCGGGCTGGGCCTGCGCGTGGCCGAACCGCTGGCCGCCTACGGCAGCGTCTACGGCCGCAACGAGGCCCCGGCCGCGCCGTCTTCCGCCCTCCTGCCGACGGCGATGCCCGGGCCGATGTCCGAGGCACCGGCCGCCGACGAGATTCCGCCGCTCGGCTTCGCCATCGCGCAGCTGCATGGCGTCTACGTGCTGGCGCAGAACGCGCAGGGCCTGGTGCTGGTCGATATGCACGCAGCGCATGAGCGCATTACCTATGAGCGTTTGAAGGCGCAGCAGGCTTGTGGTGACATCGCGTCGCAGCAGTTGCTGGTGCCGACGACGGTGTCGGTGACGCGGCGCGAGGCCGATGCCGCCGAGGACTTCCACACGGCGTTCCAGAAGCTCGGCATCGAACTGGCGCGCAGCGGCGAGACCTCGGTGCTGATCCGGCGCATTCCGGTGCTGCTCGACGGCGCCGACGTCGAACGCCTGGTTCGCGACGTGCTGGCGGAGTTCGTGCAGCACGACAGTTCGCGTCGTCTCGAAGAGGCGGCGAATGAACTTCTGTCCACCTTGGCCTGTCATGCCTCGGTGCGCGCGAACCGTCGGCTCACCGTGCCGGAGATGAACGCGCTGCTGCGCCAGATGGAAGCGACCGAACGTTCCGGACAATGCAACCATGGTCGTCCGACCTGGGTGCAATGGACGATGCAGGACCTGGACCGCCTGTTTCAGCGAGGACGCTGACCCGGCGCGGACGATGAACCGATGACGACGAGGACCGATCATGCGCCGAACCCTTTGGACCACGACCGTGCTCGCGACGGCGATGCTCGCCGCCTGCGCGCCGACGACGCAACGCGAGGCGGCTGAGGTGGCGAGCCATGACGCGGTACCCGCGCCGGCCTACGACCACGCCGCCGAGGTCGCGGCATGGCGCGAAGGCCGGCTGGCGCGGCTGCAGAAGCCGGACGGCTGGCTCAGCCTGATCGGCCTGCACTGGCTGGTCGAAGGCGAGCAGACGCTCGGTCGCGCCGAGGGCAACGACATCGAACTCGCCGCGGGTCCCGATCGCTTCGGCAGCATCCGCCTGCACGGCGGCGAGGTGTTGTTCGCGGCGGCCGAGGGCGGGCCGCAGGTGCTGGTCAGCAACAGCACCGGCGAACGCGGCGAGGGCGGCCGCACCTGGCATGTGCTCGCGGCCGACGCCGGCGGCAACCCGTCCATCGTCAGCGTCGATACGGTCAGTTTCCTGGTGATCAAGCGCGGCGACAAATATGCGTTGCGCGTGCGCGATTCGGAAGCGAAGACGCGCAAGCACTTCGCCGGCATCGAGCATTTCCCGGTCGACGAATCCTGGCGCATCGTCGCCGACTGGACCGCGCACGAAACGCCGCAGAGCTTCGGCATCCAGACCGTGATCGGCACCATCGAGGACATGCCGAGCCCGGGTTATGCCAGCTTCATCCGCGACGGTCGCGAGTACCGCATCCATCCGGTGATCGAGGAAGGTTCGGAAGACCTGTTCATCATCTTCGCCGACCGGACTTCGGGCAAGGAAACCTATGGCCCCGGCCGCTTCGTCTACGCGCCCTGGCCCAAGGACGGCAAGCTCGTCATCGACTTCAACAAGGCCTACAACCCGCCTTGCGCGCTCAATCCGTTTTCGACTTGTCCGCTGCCGCCCCCGGAAAACCGTCTGGACCTGCGCGTGACCGCCGGCGAGAAGAAGTACGACGGGCCGCATTGAGCGCGGCGCGCGATCATCCCGCCGCCATGGCATCCACGACTTCGGCCAGCGAGGCGCGGTCGGGGGCGTGGAGCAGACGGGCGGCCTTGTTCTTGAGGGTCTTGCGCGAGAGGACGGCGATGCTGTCGCGGACGTCGGCGAGGGCGCTCGGGTGCATCGAGAACTCGGTCAGGCCGAGCGCGATCAGCAGCGGCGTGTAGCGCGGATCGCCGGCGATCTCGCCGCAGACGCTGATCGGGCGCTTGGCCTGGCGTGCATTGTCGAGCACCAGGTAGAGCAGGCGCAGAAAGGCCGGGTGCAGCGGGTCGTAGTTCGCCGACACCGCGGCATTGTTGCGGTCGGCGGCGAGCACGTACTGCGCCAGGTCGTTGCTGCCGATGGCGAGGAAGTCGGCATGGCGGGAGATGTCGGCGCTGACCAGGGCGGCGGCCGGCACTTCGATCATCGCGCCGAGCGGGATCGCGTCGGCGACCGGATGGCGCGAGCGCCGCACTTCGTCGGTGCAGCGTTCGATCAGTTCGCGCGCCTCGCGCACTTCCTCGACCGAGGACACCATCGGCAGCAGGATGCGCATTGGGCCGTAGGCCGAGGCGCGCAGCATGGCGCGCAACTGGGTCGCGAAGATCTCGCGGCGCGCGAGCGAATAACGGATGCCGCGCAGGCCGAGCGCGGGATTCTCCTCGGCGCCGATGTCGAGCGGCCCGCCGATGGCCTTGTCGGCGCCGAGGTCGAGCGTGCGCAAGGTCACCGGTCGTCCGGCCATCGCGACGATGCCGTCGCGGTAGGCGCGGAACTGTTCGTCCTCGCTCGGCAGTTCGCGCCGCTTCATGAACAGGAATTCGGTGCGGAACAGGCCGACGCCGTCGGCACCCGCGCGCCGGGCCGCGGCGATCACGTCGGCGTTCTCGGCGTTCACGTAGAGCTTGATGGCGACGCCGTCGCGCGTGCGGGCGTCGGTCACCTTCACCCGCGCGCGCTGCTTGCGCAGCTTCTCGGCCTCCTTCTGCTGCGTACGGAAGCGCGACAGGTCGATGTTGTCCGGACGCACGACGATGCGACCCTGGTCGGCGTCGAGCAGAATGGTGTCGCCCTCGTGCACGACCGCGAGCGCGTGCTTCACGCCGCAAGCGAAGGGCAGGCGCAGCCCGCGCGCGAGGATGGCGGTGTGCGAGTACGGGCTGCTGGCGGTGCAGATCAGGCCGCGCAGGCCGGTTTCGGCGAGCTGGGTCAGTTCCGCCGGCGGCACCGTGTCGCAGATCAGGATCTGGCCTTCGGCCGAGGGCTTGCGTTCGGGTTCGGCGCCGCCGCGGGCGAGCGCGGCATAGACGCGCGACACCACGTGGTCGAGGTCGTCGCGGCGCGCGCGCAGGTAGGGATCGTCGATCGCGTCGAAGGCTTCGGCCAGCAGGTCGCGCTGGCGCTTCAGGGCGGCGGTCGCGCGCAGCTGGTCCTTGCGGATCAGCGCGACCACGGCATCGGTGAACTCGGGGTCGTCGAGGATCAGCGCGTGCGCGTCGATGATCTCCGAGAGATCGCGCGCCAACGCGCCGCTGACCTTGCCGCTGAGCTGGGCGAGTTCCGTCCGAGCCGTCTTCAGCGCGCCTTCGAAGCGCTTGACCTCGTTCGGCACGCCCGAGGCCGGCAGCGGCTCGGTCTCGACGTCGATCTTGGTGGAGTAGACGACGCGCGCGGTCCCGAGCGCCAGGCCCTTGGCGGCGACTTGGCCTTCGAGTTCGGTGCGCGCGGTCGTCATTCGCCCTCGTCGAACTTGCGGTTGAACAGGTCGGCGACGGCGGCGATCGCGGCGGCTTCGTCCTCGCCCTCGACGCGCAGCCTGATCGGCGTGCCGATGCCGGCCGCGAGCAGCATCAGGCCCATGATGCTCTTGGCGTTGATCTCGCGGCCGCGGCAGCTGATCATCACCGTCGAGCGGAATCCGGAGACGAGTTGCACCAGCTTCGCCGACGCGCGTGCATGCAGGCCGAGCTTGTTGCTGATGACGATGTCCTGCTCAAGCATGGTCGACGATCACTCCATTGCGTGCGCCGGCGGTCGCGGTATTGACCAGTTCGTCCAGCGATTGTTCCGGGTAGTTCATGACCCGCAGCAGCATCGGCAGGTTCGCGCCGGCGACGCGGCGCACGCGGCCGCCGAGGTTGGCGAGCTTGGCCGCGACGTTGCTCGGCGTGGCGCCGTAGACGTCGGTCAGCACCAGCACGCCGTCGCCTTGCTCGAGCTCGCGCAGGGCCGCCGAGGCGCGCATCAGCACCTGCTCCGGCGCCTCGCCGAAGCCGGCTTCGATGGCCGCGGTCTTCAGCGGCAGCGGACCGACGATGCCGCGCGCCGCCCCGAGCATGCCCGGGCCGACGCCGCTGTGGGTGAGGACCAGCACTCCGACGCTCATTCGAGTTCCCGATGGAAGGTCATGACGTGTTCGCGGGTTTCGCGGAAGGCTTCGGCCAGGCGTTCGACGATGTAGACCGAACGATGGCGGCCGCCGGTGCAGCCGATGCCGACGGTGATGTAGCTGCGCTGGTCGGCCTCGAAGCGCGGCAGCCAGGTTGCGAGCAGGCCGCGGATCTGTTCGATGTAGTGGGCGACTTCCGGGAACTTCGCGAAGTAGTCGCGGATCGCCGGGTCGCGCCCCGACAGCGGCCGCAGCGTCGCCTCCCAATGCGGGTTCGGCAGGCAGCGCGCGTCGAACACGAAGTCGGCGTCGCTCGGCACGCCGCGCTTGTAGGCAAACGATTCGAACAGCAGCGACAGGCCGGCGCCCTGGGTGCCGAACTCGGTGGCGATCAGGCGGCGCAGCTGGTGCACGTTGAGGTCGGAGGAATCGATCACCTTGTCGGCGATCGCGACCAGCGGCCGCAACAGCTTGCGCTCCAGCACGATGGCGTCGTTCAGGGCGAGGCCGTCGTGCGTCAGCGGATGGCGCCGGCGCGTGTCCGAGAAGCGCTTCAGCAGGACGTCGTCGCGGGTGTCGAGGAAGACCAGCTGGTAGGCGAGGCCGAGGTGGGCGATGCGCGCCAGGATCGCCGGCAGCTTCTGCAGGTCGTCGTGGCGATTGCGCACGTCGACGCCGACCGCGAGGCGCGGGTAGCGGCCGTGTTCGCGCACGGCCTCGATGAATTGCGGCAGCAGCGCCGTAGGAAGATTGTCGACGCAGTAGTAGTCGAGGTCTTCGAGCGTGCGCAGCGCCACCGTCTTGCCGGCGCCGGACAGGCCGCTGACGATGATCAGGCGCTCGCTCGGTTGCCCGGGCGTGCGCGGCGGCGGCGGCGGGGTGAAGTGCAGGGGCTGGTCTACCATGGCGAGAGCCGACGCATCTGGTGGGCCTGGCGATCGATGAAGGTCTGCGCGGGGTCGATGCCCTTGCTCTTCAGCAGGAAGGTGCGCGTCGCCGCTTCGACCAGCACGGCGAGGTTGCGCCCGGCCGCGACCGGCAGCGTGATCTGCGGCACTTCGACGTCGAGCACGTTGCGCGTCGTGGTTACGCCCTGCAGGCGCGCCATGCCGTCGTTCTGGGCATGCACGTCCTCGAGCTTGCCGAGGTGCACGATCAGGCGCAGGTACTTGTTCCGCTTGATCGAGGTATCGCCGAACATCTGGCGCACATTGAGGATGCCGAGGCCGCGCACTTCGAGCAGGTCCTGAAGCATTTCCGGACAGGTGCCGTCGATGACGTCGGGCGCGATCAGGGTGAATTCGGGGGCGTCGTCGGCGATCAGCCGGTGCCCGCGCGTGACCAGTTCCAGCGCCAGCTCGCTCTTGCCCGAACCGGCGTCGCCGGTGATCAGCACGCCGATCGAGTACACCTCCATGAACACCCCGTGCAGCGACGTGTTGCGCGCCAGCGCGCGCGAGAGGTGGTACTGCATGTAGGTGAGGATCTCGTGGCCGCGCTTGGCGCTGACCCAGATCGGCGTCTGCGTCTCCTCCGCCGCCTCGCGCAGGTCGGCCGGCACCGCCTGGTCGCGCGTGACGACGATGGCGGTCGGCTTGTAGTTCATGATCTTCTGCACCGTGTCCCAGCGCTGGCGGGAGTCGAGCGCGTCGAGGTACTTGAGCTCGTCGATGCCGACGATCTGCACCTTGTTCGGATAGATGATGTTGAGGTAGCCGACCAGAGAGGGCCGCCGCTGCAGGTTCTCGCCCGGCTCGACGATGCGCTGCTCGCCGCGCTGGCCGGCGACCCAGCGCAGCTTCATGCGTTCGGCCACCTGGTCGAACAGTTCGCGCGCGGTGATGGTGCGGATCATGCCGCGGCTCCGGTCAGCGAATCGCTGAGGATGGCGATGACGCGTTCGGGCGTGCGCGCGCCGCGCAGCAGGTCGCGCATCGCGGCGTCGCCGAAGCACTCGGCGATCTCGGCAAGGATGGCGAGGTGCTCGCTGGTCGCATGCGCCGGCACCAGCAGGGCGAAGAACAGGTCGACGGGGGCGCCGTCGGGCGCGTCGAAATCGACGCCGCGCCGCGTCGCGACGAAGGCGGCGCGCGGCTTGTCGAGGGGATCGACGCGGGTGTGCGGAATGGCGACGGCATCGCCGAGCGCGGTCGAGCTGCCGAGTTCGCGGCGGCGCAGGGCGTCGAACAGTTCGGATTCGGCGTGATCGCGCCCGCCGAGCAGGGCGGCGATGCGGCGCAGGACCGCGTCGCGGTCGGCGGCTTCGACGTCGAGCACGATGCGGTCGTGCGAGAGCAGGCGGCTTAGGCGCATCGTGGATGGGCGATTCGTGGGCGTTGCGGAAGGCGCCGGCCGCGCGCGGCGGACATCAGGTGCCGGTCTTGCGCGCCTGCGCTTCGGCGCGATGGTGATCGGTCAGCTTTTCCTTGTGCTTGCGGATCTGGCTGTCGAGCTTGTCGCTGAGCAGGTCGATGGCCGCATACATGTCGCTGGCCTCGGCCTCGGCGTGGATCTGCTTCTGGGTGGAATTGATGGTCGCCTCGACCTTGTGCGTCAGCTTTTCCAGGCCGAGCACGACGTGGACATTGGTCAGGTGGTCGAAATGGCGTTCAACGCGTTGCAGTTTCTCGGTCGCGTACTGGCGCAGGGCCGGGGTGACTTCAACGCCATGTCCAGAGATCTCGAGTTGCATGATCTACCTCCAACGATTGAGGGCGCGGCGACGCGCCCGGATGGTCCGCCGCGGACGGTCTGGCCGCGCCGGTAATTGAAGTATGGGGCCGGTTCGCGCAATCGGAAGTGATGGACATCAATCGATCACGCCTTTCTCAGCCGGTCGCTGGACGCGGGGATGTTCATGGCCTCACGGTACTTGGCGACCGTGCGCCGCGCAACCTGGATGCCGGCCTGTTTCAGCGACTCGGTCAGGGCCTGGTCGCTGAGTGGCCTGGCCTTCTGTTCGGCGTCGATCAGCTTGCGGATCATGGCCTGGATCGCCGTGGCCGAAGCCTCGCCGCCCTCGCTGGTCGCGACGCCGCTGGAGAAGAAACGCTTGAGTTCGAACACGCCGCGCGGCGTGGCCATGTACTTGCGCGTGGTGGCGCGGGAAATGGTCGATTCGTGCAGTCCGACTTCGTCGGCGATCGTGCGCAGCGTCAGCGGACGCAAGGCCTCGGGGCCGTAGTCGAGGAAGGCGCCCTGTTCGCGCACGATGCAGTTGCCGACCTTCATCAGGGTCTCGCCGCGTTGCTGCAGGCTCTTCATCAGCCAGCGCGCCTCCTGCAGGCGTCCGCGCAGGTAACTGCCGGCGTCGCCGCGCGATTCGGCGGCCATGCGCTCGTAATGGCGGTTGATGCCGATGCCGGGCAGGCTGGACGGGTTCAGCTGCACCCGCCAGCGGCCGTTAATCTTGCGCGCGATCAGGTCCGGCACCACCGCGTCGTCCTCGCTGTCGACCGGGCGCTCGCCGGGTCGCGGCTTCAGGCTGCGGATCCGGCGCAGGGCGGCGTCGATGTCGTCGGGCGTGGTGCCGAGCCGCCGCGCCAGTTGCGCGGCGTCGGTCTTGGGCAGGGTGTCGAGGTGCTCGGCGACGATGCGCAGGGCGAGGTCGCGCTCCGGGTCGGGCGCTTGCTGCCGAAGCTGCAGCAGCAGGCATTCGCGCAGGTCGCGGGCGCCGACGCCGGGCGGATCGCATTGCTGCAACAGGGTGCGGACGACGGCGACGTCCTCGGGGGCGACGTGCCAGTCGGCCGGCAACGCGGCCACGAGGCTGGCGTCGTCCTCCCGCAGGTAGCCGTCGTCGTCGATGGCGTCGACCAGTACGGCGGCGATCGCCCGATCCCGCTCGGACAACGGGCGCAGGGCCATCTGCCAGGCCAGTTCGGCGCGCAGATCCGGGGCGTCGGCGGCGCGCTCGCGTTCGCCGTCCTCGCCCTCGTAGGACGAGGACGCATTCGCGGGTTCGTTCCAGTCGCCGAATTCCTCGTAGTCCTGCAGGTCCAGGCGGTCGGCGATGTCGTCGGCGGATTCCGGTTCGCGATCGTCGCTGGGGGCGGGTTCGTCGCCGTAGTCTTCGCCCGGCAGGTCTTCCTC
>CALMWD010000513.1 GCA_937873105.1 uncultured Rhodanobacteraceae bacterium | reverse complement strand
GATCTCAGCAACACAACTTGGGAGCGATGGCAGCGACGAGACAACTGCACCAACGGCAGCAGTTGGATTTACTTGAACTCATACCATCAACGCACATCGATTCCATGGTCACCAAGCGCTACCGAGTCCAACCACGATACGCAGGTGTCGACGACGCTCGCCTTGTTCGACTACCAAGGACGCATCTATGACATAACCAATGTTTGCGGCGGCATTGGCCAACCATATATTCCCAGCAGTGTCACGGGAAAGCCCATGCGTATCCGAGTTTGGGGTACAGCTGGAACGAGGAAATGGTTCTGGGAAGCCAAACAAAGCTACGCCCACAGCGTCACCAGCAGTTGTTGGCAGGGAAGCGGAAGCAGCTCGCGTTCCGCCATCCTGCAGGCCGAAGGCTGGTGGGACCAATATGGTGGTTGGTCAGGCGGAGGGAGTGGCGCCATGAATAGCACTGGTCTACCAAACGGATTCGACGTGGTGATGGTTCGTGATTATGCACTCGGTCATCAAGCTGGATATGGCTGGGCAATCCGTTCTGGCCTGCACCTGCCCGCGGCGAGTCAGTGGCGAGGGTGTAGCGTCAATACTGTCGGATATTCATTTCCTGCTGCTTCCACTACTCGGGATTGAGTGGTACCGATCAAGGTCGGGCGGCCCCTTGCTAGAGTGCTCTCACTCTTCAAGGGGCTGCTACAGGGTCACCCTGAACTGGCGTCCAGCAACTTTTGCATGCGCTTCTCGCTAACCGGCTCGCGGGTGCCGAGTTCCTGGGCGAAGAGCTGGACGCGCAGCTCTTCGATCAGGAAGCGCAGCTCCTCGTGGCGATCGCGCGTGAGCTTCGGGGCGAGGCGGTCGAGCTGGGCTTCGAAGTCGCGCGCGACGAGCATGCGCGCCTGGTCCTTGCGCGGATCGTTCTGCAGGCGCTCGGCGCGTTTGGCCATGGCCTTGAGGTAACGCGGCAGGTCCTTCAATCGCGTCAGGGCAAACGACTTCGCGAAGCCCGGGAAAACGAGGCGGCGATGCTGCTCGCGCAGATCCTCGTAGTTCGCGGTGGCGAAGCCCATCAGCGGCGGCTTCAGTTTCGGCAGCAGTTCGGCATGGGCCGCGAGCGTCGCCTCGACCGCCTTCAGGCGCTCGATCGCGTCGGCGAACAAGCGCTTCTCGATCGCGGCCAGGGACAGGCGGAAGCCGTCCTCGCTGCGCGCCGCGCATGGGTCGGCATGGATCAGATCGGCGAGCGCGCCCTCGACGATGTCCTCGCGCAACTGGTCGGGCGAGGCGATCGGCGTATAGGCCAGCGCCAGCTTCGGCGCCAGCGGCAACTGCCTGCGCGCCTGCTTGCACTTCTCGACCAGGGCCACGCGCAACAGCCGCTCGACGCCGCCGCGATGTGCGGCCGCGGCTTCATCGGCGCGTTCGAACACGACCAGGTCGACGCGATGGCCGCGATCGACGAGCGCCGGAAACGCCGACAGTCCGGTGTCGGTCTTGACGATGTCCGGAATCGGTTGCGCCGGCAGGGCACGCAGGTCCTCGCGGGCCAGGTCGCGGCTGGTCTGCACCGCGAAGGCCTCGCGCGCCAGCGCGCCGAATTCGCGGCGCAGCGCCACGAGAGCGCGGCCGATCGCCAGCGTCTTCCTCGCCCCATCCAGCAGGCGGAAACGCATGCGCAGGAAGGCCGGCAGCGCCGCGTCGGCGTCCTGCAACATCGCCGGCGGCACCTCGGCGCCCGACACCTTGTGCAGCCAGGCCGACAGCGCCTGCAGCAGGCCGCGCTCGCCCGGCGGCTCGGCCTGAACGAAGGCGCGCGCGAAGTCCGGCGCCGGCACGAAGTTGCGCCGCAGCGCCTTGGGCAAGGCCCGGATCAGCTCGGCGACCTTGGCTTCGAGCAGGCCCGGCACCAGCCATTCGGCGCGCGCCTCCGACACCGCGTTCAGCAGCGACAGCGGCAGGTCCAGGGTCACGCCGTCCTCGTCGAGCTTCGGATCGAAGGCGTAATGCAGCTTCAGGCGCTGGTTGCCGACGATGAAACTCTCGGGGAATCGCTCGGCCTCGGACGCGCCGGCCTCGAGCACGTCGCCGAGCGACCATTCGAGGCCGCGACGCAGTTCCGGATCGAGCCGCCTGACCCAGTCGTCGAAGGCCTTCGTGGTCGCGATGCCCTCGGGCAGCCGCCCTTCCCACCACAACGCGAGATCTTCGGCCGAGCGCACCAGCCCGTGCCGACGCTGCTTCGCTTCTTCCGCCGCCGCCTGCGCCAGCACGCGGCGATTGTGGGCGATCGCCGCGGCCTTGGCGTCCAGTTCGCAGGGCACCAGCGCCTCGCGGATGAAGATCGCCCGCGCCTTCGCCGGGTCGAGGGTGCCGAAATGCACCGGCCGGCGTTCGACCAGGGTCAGGCCGAACAGGGTGATCTGCTCGTACGCCATGACCTGGCCGCGGGCGCGGTTCCAGTGCGGATCGTGGTGGGCGCGCTTGATCAGGTGCGTCGCTTCCTGCACCGCCCATTCCGGCTCGATGCGCGCATTCATGATCGCGTACAGCTTCTGAGTATCGAGCAGGGTCGCCGACAGCAGCCAGAGCGGCGGCGCCTTCGCGACGAACGAGCCCGGGAAGATCGCATAGCGCTTGCCGCGCGTGCCCTGGTACTGCCCCTTCTCGTCCTTGCGCGCGAGGTTGGCCGGCAGGCCGCTCAGCAGCGCGCGATGCAAGGCCTCGAACGAGGCCGCCTCGGGGTTCAGCCGCCATCCCAGTTCGTCGCCCAGCACCAGCAACTGCCGATGCAGCTCGCGCCACTCGCGCATGCGCAGGAAACTCAGGAACTGCTTCTCGCACCAGTCGCGCAGCTTCGACTGCGTCAGGTCCTCGTGGGCGGCCGAGTAGGCTTCCCACAGTTTCAGCACCGCGACGAAGTCCGACTTCGGGTCCGCGAACTGGGCATGGGCGAGATCCGCGGCCTGCTTCGCGTCGGCCGGTCGCTCGCGCGGATCCTGGATCGACAGGAAGGACGCGATCACCAGCAGTTCGCGCAGGGCGCCATGCTTCTGCGCCGCGATCAGCATGCGCGCGAGCTTGGCGTCGATCGGGATCTTCGCCATGTCGCGGCCGAGCGGCGTCAGTTCGTGGCGCGCCTCGCCGATCGCACCGAGCTCGACCAGCTGGCTCACGCCCTCGTTGATCGCGCGTTCGTCGGGGCGTTCCAGGAACGGAAACTTCGCGATGTCGCCGAGGCCGAGGCTGAGCATGCGCAGGACCACGTTCGCCAGCGAGGCGCGCAGGATCTCCGGATCGGTATAGCGCGGCCGCGCCGCGAAATCGGCCTCGTCGTACAGGCGGACGCACAGGCCCGGCGCGATGCGGCCGCAGCGGCCCTTGCGCTGGTCGGCGCTGGCCTGCGAGATCGGCTCGATGTGCAGGCGCTGCACCTTGTGGCGCGGGCTGTAACGGCCGACGCGGGCCGTGCCGGTATCGATGACGGCACGGATGCGCGGCACCGTCAGCGAGGTCTCGGCCACGTTCGTGGTCAGCACGATGCGCCGCTTCGGACCCGGATGGAACACGCGATCCTGCTCCTTGGCCGAGAGTCGGGCGTACAGCGGCAGGATCTCGGTCTCGCGGAAGTTGCGCCGCGACAGGGCCAGGTGCGCGTCGCGGATTTCGCGTTCGCCGGGCAGGAAGACCAGCACGTCGGCGAAGGGCTCGTGCGCGAACACTTCCTCGGCCGCGGCGATGATGGCCTGGTTCACGCCGCGTTCGTCGCGGTCTTCGGCGAGCGCGCGATAGCGCACCTCGACCGGATACGTTCGGCCTTCGACGCCGATCACCGGCGCGCCGCCGAAATGCTCCGAGAAACGCGCGGTATCGATGGTCGCCGAGGTCACGATCAGCTTCAGGTCGCGCCGCTTCGCCAGCAACTGCTTCAGGTAACCGAGCAGGAAGTCGATGTTGAGGCTGCGTTCGTGCGCCTCGTCGAGGATGAGGGTGTCGTACTGATTGAGGAAACGGTCGCGCTGGGTTTCGGCGAGCAGAATGCCGTCGGTCATGAACTTGACCAGCGAGCTCTCGGCGACCTGCTCGGTGAAACGCACCTGGAAGCCGACCAGCTGACCGACCTGGGACCCGAGTTCCTCGGCGACGCGACGCGCGACGCTGCGCGCGGCGATGCGGCGCGGCTGGGTGCAGCCGATCAGGCCGTCGACCCCGCGCCCGGCGGCGAGCGCGAGCAGGGGCAATTGGGTGGTCTTGCCGGAACCGGTTTCGCCGGCGACGACGACGACCTGGTGCGCACGAATCGCCTGCACGATCGCGTCGGCCTCGCGCGCGATCGGCAAGGTCTCGTCCAGCCGGATGTCCGGCACCGCCGCCGCGCGCGCATGGCGCCGGGCGATGCTTTCCACCACCGCGGCGTGCACGGCCGCGACGCGACCTTCGTCGGCCGCCGGCCGCGCCGCGAGCAACTGGTCGATGCGCTGGCGCAGACGATGCCGATCGCGGCCCAGGGTTTCACCCAGGCGTCGTTTCAAGGCGTTAAGATCCGTTCCCGGATTGACTGGCTCGATCGGATCCATCCAGACCACTGACTTCCACGGACGCGGCGGGCCGCGTAGTTTAGCGGCACCGCAACAGGAGACCGCGATGAAAGCGAAGAAGCAGAAGGCCGCGCACGACGCGCAGCGCATCGACATCGGCATTCCCGACAAGACCCGCAAGCAGATCGCCGACGGCCTGTCGCGCCTGCTCGCCGACACCTACACGCTCTACCTGAAGACGCACAATTTCCACTGGAACGTCACCGGGCCGATGTTCAACACCCTGCACCTGATGTTCGAGACGCAGTACAACGAACTCGCGCTCGCGGTGGACCTGATCGCCGAACGCATTCGTGCGCTCGGCCACCCGGCCCCGGGCAGCTACAGCGCCTACGCCAGGCTGTCCTCGATCCCCGAAGCCGAGGGCGTGCCGGACGCCGCCGAAATGATCCGCCAGCTGGTGCAGGGCCAGGAAGCGGTGGCGCGCACGGCGCGGTCGGTGTTCCCGCTGGTGGATGACGCCAACGACCAGCCCAGCGCCGACCTGCTGACCCAGCGCATGCAGGTGCACGAGAAAAACGCCTGGATGCTGCGGAGCCTGCTCGGTTGAACGCGCGCCGTCTGTTCCTTGCCGCGGGATTCTGGCTGGCCGGCGCGGCATCGGCCTGGGGGCCGCATGGCCACCAGGTCGTGGCGGAAGTGGCGGCACGCGAACTGAATCCGGCGGCACGCGCCGAAGTCGAGCGCCTGCTCGGCGACCGCGCCGGCAACGCGATGCGCGAGGCCAGCACCTGGGCCGACGAGATCCGCGGCGAGGAACGCTGGCGCCATACCGGCAGCTGGCATTACCTGAACTTCCGGCGCGGCGACTGCAGCTACAGCGCCAAGCAGAACTGCCGCGACGGCAACTGCGTGGTCGGCGCCATCGAACGCGAGGCGCGTGTCCTCGCCGACCGCAAGGCCAGCCAGGCCAAGCGCGCGAACGCCTTGCGCTTCGTCATCCATTTCGTCGGCGACGTGCACCAGCCCCTGCACGCCGGCTTCGGCCACGATCGCGGCGGCAACGACTTCCAGGTCCGTTTCGGCCGCGACGGCGGCAACCTGCACGGCTTCTGGGACCAGGACCTCATCCGCGCCTATCGCGGGCGGCTCGCGGTGATGCCGCATGCCGACGATCTGATGGCCGCGGCCGGACCGGACGACGACTGGCATTGGCACGGCGCCGCGGCCGCCGACTGGGCCGAAGCCTCCTGCGCCATCGTGCAGCAGCCCGACTTCTATCCACCGCGCGGACGCATCGACGACGCCTACGTGCGCCGCTACGCGCCGCTGGTCGACGACCGGCTCGAAGCCGCGGGGCGCCGCCTGGCGGCGCTGCTCAACCAGATCCTCGGTCCATCGCCATGAACGCGCCGCGCGTGCTGGTGATCGACGACGACGCCGACATGCGCACGCTGATGGCCGCACTGCTGGAACATCTTGGAGCCCGGGTCCATGCCGTCGGCGACGCCGGAGCACTGGCCGCCGCCCTGGCCGAACCCTGGGATCTGGCCCTGCTCGACCTGGTGATGCCCGGCAACGGCCATGCCGAATGTGTCGCCGCGCTGGCGTCGCAGGCCTTCCGCGCCCCGGTCTGCCTGCTCAGCGGCAGCGGCGCGCAGACGCTCGGCGAGGCCCGCGCCGCGCTCGACGCAGCCGGCTTGCGCACCGCCGCCCCCTTGTCCAAGCCGGCGCGCATCGACGCGCTGGCGGCCCTGCTCGCTTCCCTCCCCCCCCCGGCGGCCCCCGACCCGCAATCGTGACGAAGCGCGACTCTGGTCGCAATTGACCACGGTCAAGATCGCACGGATTCGCGACTGGGACACTGCCCGGGCAACCTGCCAAGGAGTGTCCATGTCCACTGTTCCCGAGACCTACAACGACAAGGTCGTACGGCAATTCGCCGTCATGACCGTGATCTGGGGCATCGTCGGCATGCTGGTCGGCGTCTTGATCGCCGCCCAGCTGTACTGGCCTGCCCTCAACTTCGACCTGCCGTGGCTCAGCTACGGCCGACTGCGACCGCTGCATACCAATGCGGTGATCTTCGCCTTCGGCGGCTCCGGGCTGTTCGCCACCAGCTACTACATCGTGCAACGCACCTGCCACGCCACGCTGTTCGCGCCCAAACTCGCCGCGTTCACGTTCTGGGGCTGGCAGACGGTGATCGTGCTGGCCGCGATCACGCTGCCGCTCGGCATCACCTCCGGCAAGGAGTACGCCGAGCTGGAATGGCCGATCGACCTGCTGATCACGGTGATCTGGGTCGCCTACGCGGTGGTCTTCTTCGGCACCATCGCCAAGCGCAAGATCAAGCACATCTACGTCGCCAACTGGTTCTTCGGCGCCTACATCATCACCATCGCGCTGCTGCACATCTTCAACAACCTGGAGATGCCGGTGACGCTGTGGAAGTCCTACAGCCTCTACACCGGCGCGGTCGACGCGATGGTGCAGTGGTGGTACGGCCACAATGCCGTGGGCTTCTTCCTGACCACCGCCTTCCTCGGCATGATGTACTACTTCATCCCGAAGCAGGCCGGCCGCCCGGTCTACTCGTACCGCCTGTCGGTCGTGCACTTCTGGGCGCTGATCTCGATCTACATGTGGGCCGGCCCGCACCACCTGCACTACACGGCGCTGCCGGACTGGGCGCAGACGCTCGGCATGGTGTTCTCGCTGATCCTGCTGGCGCCGAGCTGG
>CALMWD010000512.1 GCA_937873105.1 uncultured Rhodanobacteraceae bacterium | reverse complement strand
CCTCTAGCTCGTCGGCGGGGCATGGCGGGCGCTCGCCCGCATCCACATGGTGACCGCCGGCTATCCGCTGCACGTCATCCATCATTATGCGATCGAGCGGCCGGCGATGGACGTGTTCCTGCGCGACGTCGAAGTGCCGGTCCTGGTCCTGCAGCCGCTGGTCGAGAACGCGATCCGCCATGCGGTCGCGCCCTATCGCGAGGGCGGCAGCCTGCGCGTCGAGGCGCTGCGCGATGCCGGGGCCACCGTGCTGCGCATCGAAAGCATCGCCAGCGAGCCGTTGCGTTCGAGTCCAGGCACCGGGTACGGCGAGGACAGCAGCCGTTCGCGCTTCGGATTGCTGTACGGGAAGCGCGTGGCGTTCTCCAGCGGCCGCATCGGCGAGCGCGCCTACCGCGTCGAGATCCGCATCCGCGGCTGAGCGCCGCCCGAGGCCGAATCCGCGCCGCCCGTGCCGCGCGTCGCGGCGTTCGTGGTGGCGGTCGCGCCCGCCGGTCCGGGCGCGGGCAAGTTGCCGCGACCAGGTCGGACGGGAGCGGGCATGCGCACGGGAATCAGCAGGATCGATGGGTGGATGGCGGCGCTGCTGGCGCTCGGCCTGGCATGGATGTCGCCCTTGCCGGCTGAACCGGTCTTCGCCGACGGCTTCGAAGCGGTCGGCTTGCCGCCGGCCCAGGTCGACGCCGCGCGCCTGCTGGCCCAGGCGACCTTCGGGCCGCGCCCCGCGGAGATCGAGGCGGTCGCGGCCAGCGGCGGCGGCGCATGGATCGACGCGCAGATGGCCTTGCCGCCGAGTTCGATGCTGGCCTACATGCGCGCGCGCAACGACACGAACGGCACGCCGGAAGCGCCGATCGGCTTCGGCTATTTCACCGAGGCCTGGTTCGACCGGGCCATCCGCGCGCCCGACCAGTTGCGCCTGCGGGTGGCCTTCGCGCTGAGCGAGATCATGGTGGTCTCGGAACGCGGCGGCGGCCTTGCCGACGACGGCCTCACGCTCGGCGGCTACTACGACCTGCTGATCGCCCACGCCTTCGGCAACTATCGCGAGCTGTTGGAGCAGGTCACGTTGAGCCCGGCGATGGGCCGCTACCTGAGCATGTACCGCAACCGCAAGTCGGATCCGACCCAGAACATCCGCGCCGACGAGAACTACGCGCGCGAGGTGCTGCAGCTGTTCTCGATCGGCCTGGTGAAGTTGAACCGCGACGGCACGCCCGTGCTGGTCGACGGCCTGCCGGTGCCGACCTACGACGAACAGGTCGTGCGCGGCTTTGCCCAAGTGTTTACCGGCTGGGCCTGTGCCGGTCGTGCCTTCGAGGACACCGCCACCTGCACTTCGACCCAGCCGATGGTGCCGACCGAGGCCTATCACGACGTGGCGCCGAAACAGCTGCTCGATGGCGCGACGCTGCCGGGCGGCCGCACCGCGCGCGCGGACCTGGAAGACGCCCTCGACCTAATCTTCGAACATCCGAACGTGCCGCCGTTCATCTCGAAGCAGCTGATCCAGAAGCTCGTGACCAGCAATCCGTCGCCGGGCTATGTCGAGCGCGTTGCCGCGGTGTTCGAGAACGACGGCCAGGGCGTGCGCGGCAACCTTGCCGCGGTGGTGCGCGCCATCCTGCTCGACGACGAGGCGCGCAACGGGCACCGCACGCTGCCTGACCGCTTCGGCAAGCTGCGCGAGCCGCTGTTGCGGCGCGTGCACCTGTGGCGCGCGCACGACGCCGTCTGGAACACGCCGCAACTGATCCTGGAGGACTACAACATCCTCGAGGTGCTCGGGCAGGCGGCGCTGATGTCGCCGTCGGTGTTCAACTTCTTTGCGCCGGATCATGTGCCGCCGGGCGTGGTCGCCGCGGCCGGCATGGTCGCGCCGGAGATGCAGGCGCTGACCGACACCTGGCTGATCAACAGCACCAACGATGGCGTCAACCAGATCTTCTGGGCCTACGTCGGCGGCCCCTACGACGAGGATCCGCGCGTGCGCCGCGTCGACCTGTCGTACTGGCTGGCGCGCATGCCGGCGAATGCGGGCGCCGCGCAGATCGACGCCTTCCTCGACGCGCTCGACCTGGTCGTGCTGCAAGGGGCGATGTCGCCGGGCCTGCGTCAGATCATCCGCGAACGCATCGCGGCGATCGCGCCGGAAGAGCGGCTGCTGCGCGTCCAGAACGCGCTCTACCTCGCCCATGTCTCCCCCGATTTCGCCGTGCAGCGCTGAGGACATCGCCATGAGTCACCGCATCGATTCCCAGGCGCGCCGCCGCTTCCTGAAGCGGGCGCTGGCCGCCACCGCCGGCGGCGCCGGCCTGTTCGCCGACCCGGGACTGCTCGGCCTGTGGCCCGCACTCGCGGCCGCGCCGCGCGGCAGCGACTACAAGGCCCTGGTCTGCGTGTTCCTGCTCGGCGGCAACGACGGCCACAACCTGGTCGTCGCCCGCGACACGAACGCCTATGCGACCTATGCCCACCATCGCCGCGGCCTGACGATTCCGCGCGAACAGCTGCTGCCGATCGCACCGCTGAGCGGCGCCCCGTTCGAGCTCGGCCTGCATCCGGAGATGCCCGAGATGGCGGCGCTGTTCGAGGCCGGCCAGATGGCCCTGGTCGGCCGCATCGGCGCCCTGCTGGAGCCGGTGACGCGCGCGCAATACGACCAGCGCACGGTACCGCTGCCGCCGCAATTGTTCTCGCACAACGACCAGCAGGCGTTCTGGGAAGGTCTGGAAGTGCGTACCGGCCTGGAGACGAATGCGCCGAGCGGCTGGGGCGGGCGCCTGGCCGACCTGGTCGCGTCGACGCAGAGTACGGCGAGCCTGCCCGCCGCCATGTCGATGGCGGGATCGCACCTGTTCCCGGTGGGCCAGCAGGTGCAGCCGCTGTTCGTCTCGACTGCGGACATCCGCGCGCTCGATGCCGGGCGCGGCGCCGGCGCGAACCTCGCCCTGCTCGACCTGCTCGGCCAGACGCGCAGCCACCCGATCGTCGAGCATTACCGGCGCACGCTCGGCACCGCGGTCGACGCCTATGCCACCCTGGCCGACGAGGTCGCCGCGGCCTCTGCGTTCGACGGCATGTTCCCGCCGCCGCCGGGCGACAACGCCAGCTTCGCCGACCGCATGGCCTACGAGCTCGGACAGCAGCTGCGCCGGGTCGCGCAGCTGATCGAGCGGCGCGAGCCCATCGGCCACCGTCGCCAGGTGTTTTTCTGCGCGCTCGGCGCCTTCGACACCCACGATGCGCAAAGCGTGCTGCAGCCGCAGCTGCTGCGCGCGCTGTCGCGGGCGCTCGCGTCTTTCGACCAGGCGACCCAGCAACTCGGGCTGCGCGACCGCGTCACCACGTTCACCGCCAGCGAGTTCGGGCGCTCCCTGACCAGCAACGGCGACGGCTCCGATCACAGCTGGGCGAACCATCTGTTCGTGATGGGCGGTGCGGTGCGCGGCCGCCATGTCTACGGCGACCTGCCGCTGCTGGACCCGGCCGGGGCGGCCTTCGCCGGCGACGGCAATCTGATCCCGGCCATCAGCATCGACCAGTACGGCGCCACGCTGGCGCGCTGGTTCGGGCTGGGCGAGAACGCGATCGACACCTTGTTCCCGCGTCTCGGACAGTTCGCCTCGCGCGACCTCGGCTTCCTGCTGCCCGGCTGATCGCTTCGATCCGGGCTGGCCGCCATTCGCGCCACGTGCGCGACCGTTCGCTCCCGCGTGCATGCGTCGAACGGGCGTGCACGCGATGCTGCACGCACGATCCGGTCCCGAGTCTGGAAACCTCCGCCGGATCGCGGTTGTGCCGTCGTTCGCCGCGTCGAGGCTGGGCGGCGGCGCAACCGGCCTCGGGCCGCGCCCGGGCCATGCAACGACCGTCGAGCCCGACTCCGGTCGTTCCACCTCCGACACCGCTGGTTCCCGAACGCATCGCGGCCGCGGCGATGTGATCGCCACCCTAACAATCGCCGCCTAGCCTCGAAGAACGGTGTCGTGGCGTTCGTCGTCGCGTCGGTTTGTGCGTGTCCTGCCGAACACACCGCTCGGACACGGTCCCCGATTCAGGAGTGCAACATCATGTCGAGATTGAACACCTTCAGGCGCAGTGCGCTCGCGCTTGCGGTGGCCATGGCCGCGCACGGCGTCCATGCGCAGTCGAACACCAGCGGCTACATCTTCGGCCAGGCCAGCGCCGGCAGCGTCGTCGTCGAGAACCTGGCGACCGGCCTCAAGCGCGAAGTCGCGGTCGATGCGAACGGCAACTTCCGTGCCGCGGCGTTGCCGACCGGTCGTTACCGCGTCACCCACGACGGCCAGTCGCGCGAAGTCAGCGTCAACGTCGGCACCGGCACGGCGGTTTCGTTCGCGGCGGATGCGGCCTCGCTCGACGTGGTCGAGGTGACCGGCGAGATGGTCAACCCGATCGACCTGTCCTCGGTCGAGTCGACCTCGATCTTCACCGAAGCGCAGTTCGACGCCGTGCCGGTCGCGCGCAACGTCACCGGCGTGGCCCTGCTCGCGCCGGGCACCACGCGCGGCGATACCGCGTTCGGCAACCTGGCCTCGTTCGGCGGTTCGTCGGTGGCCGAGAACGCGTACTACATCAACGGCTTCAACGTCACCAACATCTACAAGGGCGTGGCCTATTCGCAGCTGCCGTTCGAGGCGATCGCGGAAACGCAGGTCAAGACCGGCGGCTACGGCGCCGAGTTCGGCCGTTCGACCGGCGGCGTGATCAACATCATCACCAAGCGCGGCGGCAACGATTGGCACTTCGGCGCGAACGCCTACTGGTCCCCGGACGCGCTGTCCGAGGACAGCCCGGACGTCTATTACGCCGACGGCGACCTCTACAACCGCAACAGCAACGAAACCGCCGATTCGGTCAGCTACGCAGCGTATGCGAGCGGTCCGATCATCGAGGATCGCCTGTTCTTCTTCGCCCTGGCGCAGCAGAACGAGCGCGAGGCCGAAACGGCGAGTTCGATCCTCACCGGCCGCTACTACACCAACGACGGCAGCGATCCGCTGTGGCTGGCCAAGATCGACTGGAACATCAGCGACAACCACCTGCTGGAAGTCACCGGCTTCTCGGACAAGCGCAAGAACGACACCCTGGTGTCCTTCCTGGACCAGAACGGCGACCGCGACGATGACATCGGCACGACCTTCAACGAGGAGGGCGGCACCAACTTCATCGCCAAGTACACCGGCTACCTGAGCGACAACTTCACGCTGTCGGCGCTGTACGGCACCGGCGACTACAAGCGCCAGTCGGTGGCCGACACCGCCTGCCCGCTGGTCGTGGACCTGCGCGACGTGGCGCATCCGGTGCATGGCTGCTGGCTGCAGTCCCTGGAGCAGATCCCGAACGGCGGCGACGAACGCGAAGCCTTCCGTCTCGACGGCGAATGGGTCGTGGGCGACCACCAGCTGCGTTTCGGCTACGACCGCGAGAACTGGAACACCGTCGGCGGCGCCAACTACAGCGGCGGCGTCTACTGGCTGTACCAGGACGTGGTCCCGGGCGAGACCGTGGTCGGCGGCGCCGTGGTGCCGGACGGCGTGACCCAGGTCGTGCGTCGTCGCGTCTACGAGAACGGCGGCGACGTCGATGTCATCCAGACCGCCTTCTACGTGGAAGACAGCTGGCAGGCGAGCGACAACCTGATGGTCTACGGCGGCCTCCGCAACGAGACCTTCGACAACAAGAACCCGCTCGGCGTCAGCTTCACCAAGATCTCGAACCAGCTCGCGCCGCGCCTCGGCTTCTCGTGGGACATCAACGGCGACGGCAATTCCAAGCTGTTCGGCAACGCCGGCCGTTATTACCTGCCGGTGGCGGCCAACACCAACGTGCGCGCCGGCGGCTCGGAAACCGACTACCGCGAATGGTATGCCTTCACCGGCATCGACCCGATCACCGGTGCGCCGGTCCTCGGCCAGCAGATCGGCGGTCGTCAGACGGTGTCGAACGGCACCGTGCCGAATCCGCTGTCGGTGGCCGACCGCAACCTCGATCCGATGTTCCAGGAAGAGTTCATCATCGGTTACCAGCGCCAGCTCGCAGGCAACTGGTCGGGCGGCGTGCGTGCCATCCATCGCGACCTGAAGCGCGCCATCGACGACTTCTGCGACTCGCGTCCGATCGAAGCCTGGGCCGAAGACAACGGCTACGAGTTCGACGGCGCGAATGTCCCGACCTGCATGCTGTTCAATCCGGGCAACGACTTCACCTCGATGATCGACGTGGACGGCGACGGCGAGCTGGAGGAAGTCCACCTGACCGCCGCGGATCTCAGCTACGACGAAATCAAGCGCAAGTACAACGCCCTCGAGTTCTTCTTCGAGCGCGCCTTCGACGACCGCTGGTTCATGCAGGGCTCGTGGACGATCGCGCACAGCTACGGCAACACCGAAGGCTACGTGAAGTCGGACATCGGCCAGGACGATGCCGGCGTGACCCAGGACTTCGACTATCCGGAGCTGATGGAAGGCGCCTACGGCGACCTGCCGAACGATCGCCGCCACTCGCTGAAGCTGTTCGGCGCGTACAAGCTCAACGACGAATGGCAGATGGGCGCGAACCTGCTGGTCCAGTCCGGTCGTCCGAAGAACTGCATCGGCTTCTACCCCGACCAGAACAACGGCGGCTCGGGCTACGCGAACTCGTACTTCTACTGCAACGGCCAGCTGGTGCCGCGCGGTTCGGTCGGTCGCACGCCCTGGCAGAAGACGCTGGACCTCAACGTCGAGTACCGCCCGGCCGCGCTGGACGGCAAGCTCGCGTTCAAGGCCGACGTGTTCAACGTGTTCAACGAGGACGCGGTGACCGAGGTCAACGAGACCGGCGAGGATGCGCCGGGCGTGCCGGCGGCCGAGTTCGGCCTGCCGAGTGCGTTCACGACGCCGCGCTACGTGCGTTTCAGCGTGAACTACGACTTCTGATCGTCGAACCCAGACGCAGCCCGGGCGATGCGGGCTGCGCTGCAGGAGTCCATCGCCACGGGGTCCGGCATCGCGCCGGGCCCCGTTTTGTTTCGCCCGCCGATCGAACCGATCCCCAGGAGAACCGCATGCTGTCTTCCGCCTTGCACGCACTGCGCCGTCACGTCGGCGCGAACGTCGCCATCGTGCTCACGCTCGCCGTGACCACGGCCGCCCTGCTCGCGGCCCTCGCGATCGCGCACAACTTCTTCGTCGCGCCGTGGCCGTACGACACGGCGCGCCTGACCGTGCTCAGCCGCACCGCGCGTGATGCCGCGCAGCCGGCCTACACCGCGTCGGCGGCCGAGTATCGGGCGATCCGCGACCAGGGCGGTTTCGCCGCGGTCAGCGCCGCCCGCGCGCGACCGGTCGCGATCGCCGGTGCCGACGGCCTGCCGCGCCGCGTGACCCTGACCGAAACGACGCCGAACGCCGTCGCGGTCACGGCGACGGCGCCCCTGCTCGGGCGCTTCGTCGCCGCTGCCGCCGACGACGGCCTCGTCATCTCGCACGATCTCTGGCAGCAGGAATTCGGCGGCCGCTCCGACGTGCTCGGCGCGTCGCTCCTGGTCGATCGCGTGTCGCGCCCGGTGGTCGGCGTGATGCCGCCGCGTTTCCAGTTCATGGGTGCGGATCTCTGGGCGGCGCATGCCGAAACGCCCGACGCCAGCGCGCGCCCGGATCGTCGCTACGTGCTGAATGCCTTGCTCGCCGACAACGACGACATCGACGCCGCCCGCGTCCGCCTCGCGACGCTGAGCGCGCGGTTGGCGCGCGAGGGCGAGCGCGACGCCTACCCGGAAGGCTTCGCCTTCGGCATCGATCGTGTCATCGATGCGGTGATGGGCGCGATGCGGCCGACCGTATTCGTCTTCGTCGCCGCGGCGTTGCTGATGCTGCTGGTGGCGCTCGGCAATGTCGCGACCCTGATGCAGGTGCGCGTGCTCGCCGACCAGGCGCGGGTCGCCACGGTCATGGCGATCGGCGCGACGCGGCGGCGCCTGCTGGCCGAGACCCTGGTCGGCAATGCCGTGCTGGCCGGCGTCGGCGTCGCCGCCGGATGGCTGCTCGGCGCGACCTTGTTCCGGCACCTGGTCGGTTTCATCTCGAACGACTGGATTCCGCGCGAACTCGAAGGCCAGTTCGTCTACGGCAGCGGGTCGCTGCCGTGGTTGCCGGTGGTCGCCCTGGTCGTGTCGATCCTGTTGACCGCCTCGCAATGGTCGCAGCTGACCGGCATGCGCGCCGACATGGTCCTGGCGATGCGCGAAGGCGGGCGCGGAGGCGTGGGCGCGCAGGCGCTGCGTCAGGGGCGCCTGCTGGCGGGGTTCCAGGTGGTGGCCGCGGGAGTCGTCGGCGTGGTGGCGTTGTGCGTCGGCGCCGGCCTGGCCGAGGTGCGCGCCCGCCCGCTCGGTCTGGCGGTCGACGACACCGTCTCGCTCGGGTTCGCGCTGCCGGCGGACCGTTATCCCGATCAGCTCGCGCGCCAGGCCTTCGTCGATCGCCTGCGCGAGCGCGTCGGTGCCGAAACCGGCGTCGCGGCCCTGGCGCTGGCCGACACGCCGCCGTTCCAGCGCTACACGCGGCAGATCGACGCCAGCGCCGCGTCGGCGCGCGGCGTCGCCCACAGCGCCGCCGATCTTCGTGCCGTCGATGCGCGTTATGCCGAGACGCTCGGCTTGCGCCTGCGTCACGGACGCTTCGTCGACGACGCGCTCGATCGTCCGGAGACGGCGGCGGTGGCGGTCGTCAGCGTGCAGCTGGCCGAGCGCCTGTTCGGCGACGATGCCGCGGTCGGACGCAGCCTGCGTCTGGCGAACGATGCGCCCGGCGTGCAGCGCACGATCGTCGGTGTGGTCGAGGATGCGCGCTTCCACGGGGTCGCGAAGGCAGCGCCTGCGACGGTGCTGGTGCCCTTGTGGCAGCAGGCCGCATTGCCGTCGACGTTTACCCTGCTGTTGCGAGGCAGCCCCGGTCGCGCCGTCGATGTCGCGGCGGTGCAGCGGCTGGCGGCCGAGATCGATCCCTGGGCGCCGCTGTACTGGCCGGAATCGCTGGCCGCGCGCAGTGCCGAAGGCTTGTCGGGCCTGCGCCTGGCCGAACTGGTGTTCAACCGCTTCGCGCTCCTGGCGATCGCGCTGGCGGCGTTCAGCCTGTTCGTGGTGCTGATGTTCCTGGTCGCGCAACGGCGTCGCGAATACGCCGTGCGTGCGGCGGTGGGCGCGACGCCGAGACGGTTGTTCCTGAGCGTGCTCGGCGAGGGCGGACGGATCGGCGCGGTCGGCCTGGTCGTCGGCATGGCCCTGGCCTATGCGGCGATGCAGATGGTCGATGCCGCGCTGGAAGGCGCGGTGCCATGGCGCGTCGGTGCCGTCGCGGTCGTGGCCGCCGTGTTGTTGCTGGCCGCGCTGGCCTCGAGCGCCT
>CALMWD010000511.1 GCA_937873105.1 uncultured Rhodanobacteraceae bacterium | reverse complement strand
GCATGGATCGGATACTCCTAGCCCTGCTCGAAGCGCGTGTACAGCCACCAGCCGTTCTTGAGGTATGGCACCGAGCTGTCGTCCTGCTGGATGCGGCCGACGATTTCCTTGAACAGCGCGTCCTTGGCCGGCCGGGCATGCGCCAGCATGGCCGCGGTGTAGTCGTTTTCCGCCTTGAGGTAGTCGATCACCTCCGGCTTGCTGCGGGTGTCGTCGCGCAGCCAATAGTACGGATCGACGCGGTCGCCGTTCGGCGAGGTCACGGTGTGGGGCACGATCTTCGCCACCGGAGGTACCGGCGCGGCGGCCGCACTCGGCGCAGGTTGGGTCTTCATGTCGCTTCCTTGGTGCGCGCAACCGGCAAGCACCAGCAGCATCGGGATCAGGGCACGTGGGGCCAGCATGGTCGCTCCGTGGGTTGGAAAGCGGGATTCTACGCGAGCCGCGCGGTTACCATCCGGCTTCCGTCCCGCGTCCCGCACCATGCGACCCGAAGCCGACAGAACGCCCGGATTCCCGCCGATCTCGACGAATGCGCTCGCCGAGTGGCAAGCCCAAGGTCGTTATGGCGAGTTCGCCGGTCATCGCGTGTTCGCGCGCGTGCACGACGCGCATGGCCCGGCACGGCCGTGGCTGCTGCTGATCCATGGTTTTCCCACCGCCTCGCTGGACTGGTTCCCGCTGTGGACGGCGCTGGCGCGCGACTTCAATCTGCTGGCCCCGGACCTGCTCGGTTTCGGCTTGTCGGACAAGCCGACCCGGCACGACTACACGATCGCCGGCCAGGCCGACCTGGTCGAGTACTGGTGCACCCAGCTCGGCATCGTGCAGACGCACGTGGTCGCACACAACTACGGCGTGACCGTGGCCCAGGAACTGCTGGCGCGCGACCGCGAGCTTGCGGCGCGAGGCCTGGCCAAGCGCCTGGCCTCCGTCGTCTTCCTCAATGGCGGACTGTTCCCGGAAACGCACCGGACGCGGCCGATCCAGAAGCTGTTGCTGACGCCCCTGGGGCCGCTGGTGTCGCGCCTGCTGACCCAGCGCAGTTTCGCGCGCAGCTTCGCCGCGATCTTCGGACCGGCGACCCGGCCTCGCGCCGCGGAAATCGACGCTTTCTGGCAACTGATCGCCCGCCAGGACGGCCATCGCCTCGCCCACCGGCTGATCCACTACGTGCCCGAGCGCCGTCGCCATCGCGAACGCTGGGTCGGCGCCCTCGGCACGGCCACGGTCCCGATGCGCCTGATCAATGGCGCCCTCGACCCGGTGTCGGGCGAACACATGGCCGCCCGCTTCCGCGAGATCGTGCACGAGGCCGACATCGTCTGGCTCGACGACATCGGCCATTACCCGCAAATCGAAACGCCGCAGCGCGTCTATGCCTCGCTCGGCAACTTCTGGCGCCGGATCGGGGCGATCAGTCCCGCAACGTGAAGGCGTCGGCGTCGCGCCAGGCCGGGAACCGCTCCCGATGGGCGTTCAAGGCCGAGGCCGACAAGGTGGCCGTGACCACCTGCGGGCGGTCGTCGAGATCGACCAGGGCTTCGCCGAGGAAGTCGATGGCCGCACTGTCGCCCGCGTAATCGAGGCCGTTGCCATCGCTG
>CALMWD010000510.1 GCA_937873105.1 uncultured Rhodanobacteraceae bacterium | reverse complement strand
CGCGAACCGCAAGTACGAAGCCGGCTTCAGCACCGACATCGAGACCGAGATCGTGCCCAAGGGCCTGAACGAGGACGTGGTGCGCCTGATCTCGTCCAAGAAGAACGAGCCCGAATGGCTGACCGAATGGCGCCTGGCCGCGTACCGTCACTGGCTGACGATGACGCCGCCGCACTGGGCCAAGCTCGACATCGCGCCGATCGACTTCCAGGACATCAGCTACTACGCGGCGCCGAAGAAGAAGTTCAAGTCGCTGGACGAAGTCGACCCGAAGCTGCTCGAAACCTACGACAAGCTCGGCGTGCCGCTGCATGAACGCGCGCGCCTGGCCGGCGTGGCGGTGGATGCGGTGTTCGACTCGGTCTCGCTCGGCACCACCTTCAAGGACGAACTGGCCAAGGCCGGCGTCATCTTCTGCTCGCTGTCGGAAGCAGTGCACACGCACCCGGAACTCGTGCGCCAGTACCTCGGCACCGTGGTGCCGACCGGCGACAACTATTTCGCGGCATTGAACTCGGCGGTGTTCTCGGACGGCAGCTTCGTCTTCGTGCCCAGGGGCGTGCGCTGCCCGATGGAACTCAGCACTTATTTCCGCATCAACGCCCGCGACACCGGCCAGTTCGAACGCACCCTGATCGTCTGCGAGGAGCGCGCCCACGTCAGCTACCTGGAAGGCTGCACCGCGCCGATGCGCGACGAGAACCAGCTGCACGCCGCGGTCGTCGAACTGGTCGCGCTCGACGACGCCAGCATCAAGTATTCGACCGTGCAGAACTGGTATCCGGGCGACGAGAACGGCGTCGGCGGCATCTACAACTTCGTGACCAAGCGCGGCGAATGCCGCGGCGCGCGCAGCAAGATTTCCTGGACCCAGGTCGAGACCGGCTCCGCCATCACCTGGAAGTACCCGAGCTGCGTGCTCAAGGGCGACGACTCCAGCGGCGAGTTCTACTCGGTGGCGCTCACGCATCATCGCCAGCAGGCCGACACCGGCACCAAGATGATCCACCTCGGCCGCAACACCAAGTCGAAGATCATCAGCAAGGGCATCAGCGCCGGTCGCGGCCAGAACACCTATCGCGGCCTCGTCAAGGTCGACAGGAACGCCGACGGCGCCCGCAACTTCACCCAGTGCGATTCCCTGCTGATCGGCAAGCGCTGCGGCGCCCACACCTTTCCCTACATCGAGGTGAAGACGCCGAACGCCGTCGTCTAACACGAAGCGACGACCTCGAAGATCTCCGACGACCAGCTCTTCTACTGCCTCGCCCGCGGCATCGCCGAAGAAGACGCCGTCTCGATGATCGTCGACGGCTTCTGCAAGCAGGTCTTCCGCGAACTGCCGATGGAATTCGCCGTCGAAGCCAAGAAGCTGCTCGAAGTCAGCCTTGAGGGAGCGGTGGGATGAGCAGCCGCGTCGAACGAACGCTGAGCATCTTCGATCCGAACGACGGCCTGCCGCGCCAGGTGAACTATTGGCGCAGTCGCCCGTTAAGCGAGCGTCTCGATGCAACGCTTGCCCTCCACCGTGAGGGCAACGAATTGCTCCGTGGCGGCAACCCGCCCTTTGTCTTCACGCTGGAGATCGCCCATGTCGAACGTGCGCGATGACTGGCAGGACTTCATCCGGGCACTGGAGCAACGCGGTGTCGAATACATGATCGTCGGCGGTGTCGCCCTGGGCGTGCACGGCCACGTCCGTTATACGAAGGATCTGGACGTATGGTTCCGGGGCGAACCGGCGAACGCCGAGCGATTGATCGGTGCCTTGATGGACTTCGGATTCGAATCGCTCAAGGTGCCCGTCGAGGCATTCTGCAAACCTCGGGCCATGCTTGTCATCGGCGCGGAGCCCAACCGCATCGAGTTGATCAACTTTGCCGATGGCGTCGAATTCAACGAGTGCTATGCGCGGCGAATCGTCGTTCCCTTGGGCGACACCCAAGCGACGGTCATCGCACTCGACGATCTCCGAACCAACAAGCGTGCGGTCAACCGACTTCAGGACCAGGCCGATCTGGAGGCACTCGATCACCAAGCCCAAAAGGCTTCTCTCGAGACGAGATGATCCAATGAAGCCCGAACTCCGCACTGTTTACCGCAACGAACACGCGGCCGCCGATGCGGCGATCGCGCGCGGCTCGCTTGATGTCGCGTTCGCGCATCTGGAGCGCGCGCACATCCTGAGCCAGCGGTTTGCGT
>CALMWD010000509.1 GCA_937873105.1 uncultured Rhodanobacteraceae bacterium | reverse complement strand
GACGGCGCCCCGCGCGACCGCGGGACCGATCCAGCGACCCGGCCGCACGCGGGCATCCGTGACGCGCCGCGTGCGCACGCCGTCGGCGTCCATGGCGGACGCCGCGGCCGGCCGGGTATCGAGCGGGATCACCGCGTCGTCCTCGGGGTCGAGTTACGGGCTCGGCGGGTTGAACACCGACACGGTCCAGCCCATGCGCTCGTGCCCGTAGCGATTCCAGATCGGGCTCTTGCCTCCGGTAAAGCTGGTGTAGCGCGGGGCGCCGGTGCCGGTGCTGCCGCCCCACAGGCCGGCGCTGACGGTGCCGCCGGTATAGGTCGGATGCACGTCGTCGGACTGGATGTAGTCGTAGCTGCTCGATGCCGCCACCAGCTTGACGTTGGCATCGCGCAACGTCGACTTCAGCGTCGCGGTGATGCGCGTCACGTAGCTGGCCTCGGTCTCGCCGGCGACATAGCGCAGTGCGGCCGAATCGACCTGGCCGTCGCCGTTGCTGTCGTAGTCCGCACCCATGTACTCGGCGAAGCTGTCGGCGCACTTGAAGCCCTTCTGGCGGGCGTATTCGCACATCCAGTAGTTCATCTTCGTCAGGTACGGCAGGAAGCGGTCGCGCAGGTTCACGGTGGCGCCGGTGGTGGCGTCGCGGCAGGTGCTTTGCACGTTGTCGGCGTTGTAGCCCGGGTAGTACAGATTCGAGATGACCTTGAGCCGGGTGTTCGCATGCGCGTTGGCGTTGATGTAATCCATGGCGCGCGCGACATAGGTCTTGCAGTTGTTCAGGGCGGTGTCCATGCCGCTGTAGCTGCAGGTGCCGCTCTGGTCCTTGAACGCGGTGCGGGCCTGGAGGCCGTCGTTGCCGCACATCTCGAAGGTCACGACGCGGGTGTTGCTCGACTGCATGTACGAGCGTTCGCTGACGATCTTGTTGTTGTACACATCGGAGGCGACCGCACCGGACTTGGCGCGGCGGATGCTCTCGATATCGGCATTCCACAGCGCCGACAGGTATTCCGCGTCGACCGTGGGCGCCGAGTACTTCGCGGCATTGCTGATCGAGCCGTTGTAGCCGGCGTAGATGGAATCGCCGTAGGCGACGATGCGGTACTTGGCCGTGGTGCCGGAGCGGTCCACGGTCCAGGACACGTTCTGGTTCAAGGTGCTGGCGTAGGCGCCGGTGCCCAGCGCGAGCATGGCCAAGCCCGACAACAGCCGCAGGCGGCTGCCGTGATGTTGCTGCTTCATGTCTCCCTCCCGAGGAAACGGATGGTTGTCGTCTCTTTGTCGACCGCGGGCATCTCGCCCTGGGCCCGTACCCCAAACAACCGACAGGCCCGTCGCCGGGCCTGTCGCAAAACCGGACGGGACCGTATGGTGGTCGCCGTTCATTGTCACGACGCATTGCAACATCGTGAACCCGGTCGCAGTTCGGGTCAGCCTGCGGCCCGTGCCGAGAGGGAGAAACCGATCGAGGTCGCCAGCGCGACGAAGCCCGGGAAGGAGGGGGCGACGTTGTCGCAGTCGTCGACGACGACCACGCCCGTGGCCATCTGCCCGGCGACGGCCGCGCTCATTGCGATGCGGTGGTCGCCATGCGCGTGCACGCGCCCGCCGCCGAGCGTCGCGCCGCCGTGGATCGTGGCGCCATCCGGGGTCTCGTCGATGCGAGCGCCGAGGTTGCGCAAGGCCGCGCTCATCGTCGCCAGGCGATCGCTTTCCTTGACGCGCAACTCGGCCGCGCCGCGCACGACGGTATCGCCTGCGGCGACGGCGGCGGCCACGAACAGGGCCGGGAACTCGTCGATCATGTCGGGCACGCGTTCGACCGGCACCTCGATGCCATGCAGCGGCGCATGGCGCACGCGCAGGTCGGCGACGGCTTCCCCGCCCTGCACGGCTTCGCGTTCGATCGTGATGTCGGCGCCCATGTCGCGCAGGGTCGCGAGCAGGCCGGTGCGGCGCGGGTTCATGCCGACGGCTTCGAGCACCAGGTCGGAACCCGGCACGATGCTGGCCGCGACCAGGAAGAACGCGGCCGAGGAGAAATCTGCCGGCACGTCGACGTCGCTGGCATGCAGGCGCTGGCCGCCGCGCAGGGTCGCATGTCCGGGCGCGTAGTCGATGGCGACGCCGAATTGGCGCAGCATCGATTCGGTGTAGTCGCGGGTCGGATGCGGCTCGCGCACCGTGGTCTCGCCTTCGGCATACAGGCCGGCCAGCAACAGCGCCGACTTCACCTGGGCCGAGGCCACCGGCAGCGTGTAGTCGATGCCCTGCAATCGCCGCACGCCGCGGACATGCAGGGGCGGCAGGCCGTCGTGCGAATCGATCGTCGCACCCATGCGCGCCAGCGGTTCGATCACGC
>CALMWD010000508.1 GCA_937873105.1 uncultured Rhodanobacteraceae bacterium | reverse complement strand
GATACCAGCATCGCTGGGCCCTCGACGACCCGGGCTTCGAGGAAGTCGCGCGCGCCGCCGTCGATCTGGTCGATGCCGAACTCGACTACGAGCTCGGCAGCGGTCTCGGCGTCGGCCTCTACGTGCGCAATCTGTTCGACGAGAACCATTTCGCGACTGCGGACGAGCTGTCGGCGCTGGCACCCGAGCGCTCCGTGGGCCTGCACCTGACCTGGCGCGTGGACTGACGCTCAGCGCGGGTAGCGCTTGTCGAACTCGAGGCAGTGGTGACCGTCGCGGTAGTGGTATTCGAAGCGGTCGGTCAGGGCCTTGAGCAGATGGATGCCGAGCCCGCCGATGCTGCGCAACGAGATCGGGGTGTGCGTGTCCGGACGGGCGCGACCGTCCGGATCGAAGGCATGGGCGCGATAGGCGAACTGGGCGCGGAGATGGTCGTCGCCGACCAGGAAGCGCGCATGCACCGGCCCGGACACGTCGCCGCCGTGATGGATCGCATTGGCCAGGATCTCGTCGCAGCAGACCTGGACCGCACGCAGCACCGGCTCGGGCACGCCCTGGTCGAGCAGCCAACGCTCGAGCGCAAGGTTCAGCAGGCCGACCGAACGCAGCTCGCGTGCGAGCTCGAACTCGCGTTCCTTCGGACCCGGCGCCGCGCTGTCGACCGCATCGTCCATCGCCACCTCACCCGGCGATGCTCGCCAAGCGCGGGCCGCGATGCAATCCCGGCTCAACGCACCCAGGCGTCGAGTTCGGCGCGGTCGAAGGCGCCGGCATGGCGCTTGACGATGCGGCCGTCGGCGCCGATCAGCACCGTGTAGGGCAGGACGCCGCGGGTATTGCCGAAGCGCAGCGACTCGTCCGGGCTGTCGCTGCTGCCGATCAGGATCGGGTAGGCCACCGGATGGTCGGCCAGGTAGTCGCGGGCCGCATCGGCCGGTTCGACCGCGATCCCGACCACGTGCCAATCGGGATTCTCCCGGGCGAAGGCGTCGAGCACCGGCATCTCCTCGACGCAGGGCGGGCACCAGCTGGCCCAGAAGTTCAGCAGGACCGGCTTGCCGTCGAAGCGCGACAGCGGCACGGCGGCGCCGGACAGATCCGGCAGGGACAGGTCGGGGCGGCGATCGCCGATCGCGACGACGCCCGGGGGCGGTGCGGCCGGTTCGGCGTTGTGACGGGCTTCGCGCAACTGGCGCGCAAGCAGGAAGCCGGCGACGCCCGCGGCGACGATGGCGGCGATGAGCAGGAAAACGTGGCGGATCGACATCCGCCCAGTCTAGCGGCGTCGCCAGTATCATGGCGCCTTTGCCGGAGTTCGCCGATGCCCGCTCGCCTGTCCCTGCTCCTGCTGCTCCTGTTCGGCCTCGCCAGCGGCGCGGTCTCGGCGCTGCAGATGCCGATCTACGAGGGCGAGGCCACGCTCGCCGCCGGGCAGGACGAGCGCGACGATGGTGCGCTGCGCGCGGCCCTGGTGCAGGTGCTCGTCAAGGTCTCGGGCGACCGCAGCGTGGCCGAGGATTCAGGCCTCGGCGCGGCCCTGGCCGATGTCCGCCGCATCGCGCTGACGGTGGCGGCTCGGACCCTGGCCGACGGCAGCCGTGTGCTGGTCGCGAACTTCGACCCCGGGGCCGTGCACGATCGCCTCGCGACGCTCGGTCGGCCGGTCTGGCACGACGACCGCCCGCCGCTGCTGGTCTGGCTCGCCATCGACGACGGCCAGCAGAAGCAGATCGCCAGTGCCCATCAGATCGCCGCGCTCGGGGCGATGACGGGGCGGGCGCGCGCCCGCGGCATCCCGATGCTGCTGCCGCAGATGGACGGCATCGACCAGAACCGCCTCAATCCGGTCACCCTGTGGGGCGCGCCACCGCAGACCGTGGTCGCCGCCAGCCAACGCTACGGCGTACAGGCGGTGCTGGTGATCCGGCTCAGCCGCGGCACGCCCTGGCAGGCGCGTTACACGCTGATCGACGGACGCAGCTACGAGGAATGGTCGCAGAGCGACGACCAGTCGAACACGCTGCTCGCCGCGGCGATCGACGGCGCCGCCGATCGTCTGGCGCGACGCTACGCGGTCGAGCCGCTCGGCACCGCCATCGGCGGCGTCGACTGGTGGGTCGAGGGCCTGCGCAGCGCCCAGGACTACGCCGCCGTCGTCGGCTACCTCGGCAAGCTCGAGTTCGTGCGCGAGCTGCGCGTGCTGCGCGCCGAGGGCGAACGCCTGCAGCTGCACCTCGAACTCGCCGTGGGCGAACGCCGCCTGCGCCAGATGCTGGCGCTCGACGGTCGCCTCGAACTGCGCGACCCGGCGGCGCCGGACGCGGCCGCGCAACTGCGCCTGATGCACTGATGCCGCAACCACGGAGCGCGCCATGATCGACGATCGCCGGGTCTGGTCCTGGCTCATCATCGCCGCCGCCCTCGGCGGCCTGCTGTACTTCCTGGCGCCGGTACTCACGCCGTTCGCGCTGTCGGCGCTGTTCGCCTACCTCGGCAACCCGCTGGTCGAACGCCTGGCCGCGAAACGCATGTCGCGCGGCGCCGCGGTCGCGATCGTGTTCCTGCTGATGACGCTGGCGGTCGCGCTGCTGCTCGCGATCATCATCCCGGCCCTGATCGACCAGGCGCGCAGCGTGCCCGGTTACATCGACGCCCTGCACGCCTGGTACGACCGCGTGGCCGCGCCCTGGCTGCAGAGCGAGTTCGGCTTTTCGCTGACCGCGGTCGATCCCGGCCGCGCCTTCGCGAGCCTGCGCGCGCATCTCGACGACATCGGCCGCTTCGCGCCGAAGCTGCTCGGCGGGCTGACCACCTCGGGCGCCGCGGTGATGGGCTGGGTCGCGAACCTGCTGCTGATCCCGCTGATCACGTTTTATTTGATGCGCGACTGGACGCACATGGTCGAACGCCTGCGTCTACTGGTGCCGCGTCCGCTGGAGCCGACGGTGACCCAGCTCGTGCGCGAATCCGACCTCGTGCTCGGCAGCTTCCTGCGCGGCCAGATGAGCGTCGTGTTCGCACTCGCCGCGATGTACGCGACCGGGCTGTCGCTGGCCGGACTCAAGTTCGGCATGCTGATCGGCATCGTCGCCGGCCTCGTCAGCTTCGTGCCGTATCTCGGGCCGGTGGTCGGCATCGGCGGCGGCCTGATCTCGGCCATCGTCACCGGCGGCGACATCTGGGTGAACGTCGCCCTGGTGCTGGCGGTGTTCATGGTCGGCCAGGTCGTCGAGAGTTTCTTCCTGACGCCGAAACTGGTCGGCGAAAGCATCGGCCTGCACCCGGTCGCGGTGGTCTTCGCGGTCCTCGCGGGCGGCCAGCTGTTCGGCTTCTTCGGCGTGCTGCTGGCCCTGCCGGTGGCGGCAGTCATCCTGGTGCTGCTGCGGCACACGCGCGCGCGCTACCTCGCCC
>CALMWD010000507.1 GCA_937873105.1 uncultured Rhodanobacteraceae bacterium | reverse complement strand
CGCCCGGTCGACGCGGTGCTGGCCGAAGCCGAGCGCCTGGTCAAGGGCGGCGTCAAGGAACTGCTGGGGATCTCGCAGGACACCAGCGCCTACGGTGTCGACCTGAAGTATGCGCCGCGCGCCTGGCGCGGCCGCGACCACGAGACCCGCATGCAGGCGCTGTGCGAAGGCCTGGGCGAACTCGGCGTGTGGACGCGGCTGCACTACGTCTACCCGTATCCGCACGTCGACCGCGTCATCCCGCTGATGGCCGAAGGCAAGCTGCTGCCGTATCTGGACGTGCCGTTCCAGCACGCGAGCCCGCGCATCCTCAAGCTGATGAAGCGCCCGGCCGGCGGCGAAAAAACGCTGGAACGCGTCCAGGCCTGGCGTGCGATCTGCCCGGAGCTGACCATCCGCAGCACCTTCATCGTCGGCTTCCCCGGCGAGACCGAGGCCGAGTTCGAGGAACTGCTGGCCTTCCTCGACGCGGCCCAGCTCGATCGCGTCGGCGCGTTCGCCTATTCGCCGGTCGCCGGCGCCACCGCGAACGACCTGCCCGATCCGGTCCCGGAGGACGTGAAGCAGGAGCGGCTGGAGCGCTTCATGCTGCATCAGGCCGGGATCAGCGCCGCGCGCCTGCGCCGCAAGGTCGGCAGCGTGCAGCGCGTGCTGATCGACGAGGTCGGGCCGACCGTGGCCGTCGGGCGTTCGCGGGCCGATGCGCCCGAGATCGACGGCCGTGTGCACGTCGCCTTCGGTGCCGCGAAGCCGCGCCCGGGCGAATTCGTCGACGTGCGCATCGAACGCAGCGACGAGCACGACCTGCACGGCACGCTCGTCGCGCCGTGAAGCGCCGCTACGTCGCGCCCGCGCGCGGCGAGATCGTCGCGGCGACTTTCGCGCATCCGGCCTTCGCCGAGATCGCGCCGTGGATCGACTGGGGCCTGTCGCCGGAATGGCCCGGCGTCGACGTGCTGAACGCCGCGCTCGACGGCGCGGCACATGCGCAGAGCGGACGCCGACTGCGCTTCGTCGCGCAGACGCCGGAACTGCTGGCCGACGGGCTGCACTACGAGGCGCGCATCTTCGAGCAGGGCGCGATCGCGACGCGCACCGGCAACTGGCACGACCTGCTGAATGCCATGGTCTGGTGCCGATTTCCCGCGATCAAGTCGGCGCTGAACCTGCGCCAGTATCGGGACGTCGTGCGCGTCGGCGCCAAGCAGCGCACGCCGGCGCAGTATGCGCAGACGCTGTTCGACGAGGGCGGCGCCATCGTCCAGGTGCGCGACGCGGGCTTGCTGCCGGCATGGAACGCACACGACTGGCGCGAACTGTTCCGGCCGGTGCACTGGCGGTCGGGCGCGATCCGCCTCGTGGTCTTCGGCCATGCCCTGATGGAGCATGCGCTGACGCCGGGCAAGCTGATGACCGCGAAATGCCTGGTCTGGCAGGGTGATCCCGCCGGGTTCGATGGGGTCGCCGCGACGGCGTCCGCCATCGCCGACGGCCGCTGGCTCAACGACCCGCAGGAACTGCGTCCGTTGCCGGTGTCCGGCATTCCCGGCTGGCACGCGCCGCAGGACGAGGCGTTCTACGCCGCCGCCGAATGTTTCCGTCCGGCGCGCCCGGGGCGGACGTACCCGGCGCCGTTGCCCGCGGAGAAAACGGCGCCGTCCTGCGTATCCGGCATCGACCCCGATTCCCTGGAGCCGCCGTGCATCCCTTCGTCCTGCTGATCGTGCACCTCTGCATCTACGGGGTCGGCCTGATGGTCGCCCTGGTCGTGTTGATGTTCGCCACCGGCCCCGGCGTGCAGGCAGGCGAGCGCGCGATCATGGGCTGGCTGGCGATCGGCCTCGTCGGCGCGGTCGCCAGCCTCGTCTCGCTGCATCGGCGCCTGCCGGAGGCCTACGGCCTGGCCGCCAAGCTGGGCATGGATCTGCTGTGCCTGGTCGGCACCGCGGCCCTGCTGCTGGCGCTGGGGTTCGTCGCGCTGCTCGTGTTCAACCGCTGATGCGGCGCGGCGCCGCGGCGATCACTCGGTCGCCACCCAGTCGCTGAGGTTGTACTTGTCGAGGATGGTCGCCAACTCGCCCGAGGCGCGCAGCTTGGCGATGCCGGCGGAGAACATCTCGGCGTACCGCTTGCCGCGCGGATCGGCGGGCGTGCAGGCGATGTAGAGCGTATCGGACTCGGTGGCGATGTCGGCCATCACCACGCGTCCGGCGAAGTTGAGCCGGGCGATCGTCTGCTTGGCGACGTTGATGTCCTCGATGAAGACGTCCGCCTTCTTCGAGACCAGGCGCGACATCGCATTCATCTGCGCGCGTCCGGCGCTCGAGACCATGACGATCTTGACCGGATCGTTCTTGTTCGCCTCGACGTAGGCGTCGATCTCGTCGCTGTAGCTGTAGCCCTCGATCACCGCCAGGCGCATGCCCGCCAGGCTGTCGATGCCGCTGTAGCGCCATTTCGTGTCGTCGAGGACGTAGAAGGCGCTCTGCGACTCGCCCCAGGACTCGGCGGGGAAGGCGAAGTCCTCCGCGTCCGACTTGAGCGCGCCGACCACGCAGTCGTGGGCGCCGCGGCGCACGGCCGCGACGGCGTCGTCCCAGGGCATGGTCGCGTAGGCGATGCTGTGGCCGTTCGCGGCCGCGATCTTCTCGGCCAGTTCGATCATGTAGCCCGGCGGCTTCTTCGTGGTCGGGCCGTTGTAGGGCAACCATTCGTCGGCGCGGATCGAGATGGTGTCGGCGCAGAGGCCGGCGCTGAAGACGCAGAGGACCGCGAACAGGCCGCGGCGGATGGGGCTGGCGATCATGGCGGACTCCCGGATGCTCGTGCGAGTGGACAGGAACGACGGGTGACGCAAGCGGATGTCCCGATGCTACCCCAATCGGATCGCTTGTCCATGCGTCGCGGGCGAGGTCACGCTTCGTAACGAATGTCGACCACGACGAAGCCGCAGCGCCCGCTCGGAAGCTCCGCGACGAACTCGTCGTCGATGCGCTTCTTCAGGGCGGCGCGGGCCAGCGGCGAGTCGATGCTGATGTAGCCGAGCTCGGCGTCGGTCTCGTCCGGACCGACGATGCGATAGCGCTTGATCTCGCCGCTGTCGGCGTGCTCGATCTCGAACCAGGCGCCGAAGAAGATCGCGCCGCAGTCGCTCGGACGATCGCCGACCACACGCAGCGATTCCAGGCGCTTGCTCAGGTAGCGTACGCGGCGGTCGATCTCGCCGAGCTGCTTCTTGCGGTAGGTGTATTCCGCGTTCTCCGAGCGATCGCCTTCGGCCGCGGCCGCGGCGAGGGCCTTGACCACCTCCGGTCGGCGCACGCGCCAGAGTTCGTCGAGCTCGGCCTTCAGGCGTGCATGGCCATCGGGCGTGATGATCGCCGTGCTGTGCGGCTGCGGCGGGCGCCAGCGACCCATGGCTCAGCGCCTGCGCCGGCTGCCGCCGCTGACCCCGCCGAGAATGCCGCGCAGGATCTGGTTGGTCATGCGCGTGCCGGCGGTGCGCATCGCCGATTTCGCGACCTGTTCGATGGCGCCCTGGCGGCGCTTGGTGCCGAACAGGAACTCCTTGAAGCGCGCGCCCCAGGTCGGCTCCGCATCGGCGGGGGCGGACGCGCCCGCGGGTGCCTGCGCGGCGGCCGCCGCCTCTTCCTGCAGGCGATTCAGTTGCTCGAAGGCGGAGTCGCGGTTCATCGGCGAATCGTATTTCGCGCCGACCGGCGAGCGGTTGCGCTGGGTGGCGCGCTCTTCGTCGGTGATGGCGCCGATGCGGCAATGCGGCGGAACGATCAGGGTGCGTTCCACCGGCAGCGGCACGCCGCCTTCCTGCAGCGTCGTCACCAGCGCTTCGCCGACGCCGAGCTGGGTGATGGTCTCGACCACGTCGATGCGCGGGTTCGGCGGGAAGGTTTCGGCGGCGGTCTTCACCGCCTTCTGGTCGCGCGGCGTGAACGCGCGCAGGGCATGCTGGATGCGGTTGCCGAGCTGGCCGAGCACCACGGGCGGCACGTCGTCGGGCAACTGCGAGCAGAAATAGATGCCGACGCCCTTGGAACGGATCAGGCGCACCACCTGCTCGACGCGTTGCTGCAGCTGCTGCGGCGCATCGTCGAACAGCAGGTGCGCCTCGTCGAAGAAGAACACCAGCTTGGGACGGTCCAGGTCGCCGACCTCGGGAAGGTTCTCGAACAGTTCGGACAACATCCACAGCAGGAAACTCGAGTAGACCCGCGGCTTCAGGATCAGCTGTTCGGCCGCGAGCACGTTGATGATGCCGCGGCCGGCCATGTCCTGGCGCATGAAGTCGGCGAGGTCGAGCGCGGGTTCGCCGAAGAAGCGGTCGCCACCGTCGTTCTCGAGTTGCAGCAGGGCACGCTGGATCGCCGCGATCGATTGCGGCGAGACCAGACCGTATTTCGCGGAGATCTCCTTCGCGTTTTCGGACACGAAGGTCAGCATGGCGCGCAGGTCGTCGAGGTCGAGCAGCAGCAGGCCCTCGTCGTCGGCGACGCGGAAGGCGACCTGCAATACGCCTTCCTGGACCTCGTTCAGTTCGAGCAGCCGCGTCAGCAGGTTGGGGCCCATCTCCGAGATCGTGGTCCGCACCGGATGGCCCTTCTGGCCATAGATGTCCCAGAACACCACCGGGTTCGCCTCCGGCTTCCAGTCGCCCAGGCCGAGCTTGGCGATGCGTGCCTGCAGTTTCTCGCCCGGCGCGGCGGCGGCCTGGCTGAGTCCGGCGAGGTCGCCCTTCACGTCGGCCAGGAACACCGGCACGCCCATGCGCGAAAAGCCCTCGGCCAGCACCATCAGCGAGACCGACTTGCCGGTGCCGGTGGCGCCCGCGATCAGGCCGTGGCGATTGCCGTACTTCGACAGCAGGTGCACATCCTGTTCGCCCTTGCCGAGATGAATGCTGGTCACGATCGCGCTCCTTGAATGTCGGAGGTCGATTCTAACCAGCCGCGGCGGTTGCCTCGACCCTCGGGCGCGGCTACCGTGCGCGCAGCTTTTTGCAGGATTCCGCCCATGCGTCATCTTCGTTTCGCGCTGTTGCTCGTCCTCGCCGGATGCGCTTCGCAACCCCAACGCAACGCCCCGGAGGCGAGGTCCGCCGAACCGACCGAAGTGGCGGCCGCGCTGGCGCAGTTCGAGGCGGCGCTCGAGACCTGGCATCGCGGCGCCGACGGCGCCGACGGTTCCGCGTTGACGAAGGCTAGGCTCGCGCTGGACGAGGCGGTGACGCGCTGCGCGCAGCGCGCGGACTGCGACACCATCGCCGCGCTGCGCGCGCAGTCGGCGGCGAACGCGCGCATGGCGCATGCCCTGCTCGGCGAGCGCGAATCCGATCCGGTCGAGCCGGTCGACGTGGTGACGACCACGGACCGCCATCTGCATGGCGGTTCTCCCGCGACCGACGTGCCCGAGCTGGCGCGTTCGGCGGCGATGTTGAACGGCAAGCGCCTCGACGAAGTCATCCGCCTCAACGGCGCCGTCAAGGCCGGCATCGAGGAGTGGCTGACCTGGATGCGTCCGAATCTGCTCGACGCCTACGAGAACTACCAGTATCTGCGCCATCGCATGTGGCCGGAGTACGAGAAGGCCGGCCTGCCGGAAGCGCTGCTGTTCGGCATCCTGGCCAAGGAGTCGGGCGGCAAGGTGCATGCGGTCTCGCGCGCCGGCGCCGCCGGGTTGCTGCAATTCATGCCGGCGACCGCGCGCGGTTACGGACTCGGGCGCGCCAGCGGCTTCGACGACCGTTTCGAACCGACCCTGATCACGCGGGCCAATGTCGCCTATCTCAACGACCGCTTCCGCGAACTCAACAACGACCTCGAGCTCGCGCTCGGCGCATACAACGGCGGCGAGGGACGCATGCGCCGACTCTCGGCGAATGGCGCCCGCGGTTTCTGGGAGGCGCCGGTCTACAACGGACTGCCGCCGGAAACACGCGACTACGTGCCCATGGTGCTGGCCGCGGCCTGGCTGTTCCTGCATCCCGAGGACTATGGCCTGGAGTTCCCGAAGTTCGACGCCCGCGCGGGCGAGATCACCCTGGAGCGCACCGCCTCGATCAACGAGCTGGCCGTCTGCATGGGCCAGTTCGGCAATGCGCGCGGCTGGTTCCGCACCCTGCGCAATCTCAATCCGAAGTACGAGGCCGACGCTCGCATCGAGGCCGGCACCCGGCTGGACGTTCCTGCGGCCGCAGCCGAGGCCTATGCCGCGCGATGCCGCAGCGGATTGCTGGCGCAGACGGCCGCCGAGCTGAATGCGGCGCGGCCGCCGGTCGCCTCGGGCTCGACTTGGGTTGCTTCCACGGGCGGCGGCGGGCGCACCCACATCGTGCGCAAGGGCGAGACCCTGCACGCCATCGCCCGTCGCTTCGGTTGCGGCGTGCCCGCGGTCGCCCAGGCCAACGGCCTGCGTCCGCCGAGCTACACCATTCGCGCCGGCCAGCGCCTGCGTGTGCCGAGTTGTCGGGCATGAAAAAACCGACCGGCGCAGGTCCGGTCGGTGGTTCGCCTCGGGGCGGCGAACGGGGTGGATCAGGCGTAGCGGCGCTGGTCGCGACGCAGCTCGCTGGCCTTCGGCAGTTCCTCGCCATGCATCTGGCGCAGGGCGCGCAGCACGAGGCGATGCAGATTCTGGACCTCGCCGTAGGGCGAGTTGAAGGTGGCGCGGTAGGCGCAGACCAGCCAGCGCTTCAGGCCGGCGAGGCGAATGGCGTTGTGCTGCGAACGCACGCGGGCGAAGGCGACCGAGGCCTCGACCGACCAGTTGGTCGCTTCCTGGGTGACCGGGGCAAGCCCGGCAGTCTCGGCATGGGTCAGCTCGGCCAGCGCGGTCAGTGCGATCTGCCGGCGCTGGTCGGGCAGCAGGCCGGTGATGGCCTCGTTGACGGCATTGAACTGGCGCAGCAGGGTCAGGTAACGGGTGAAGGCGGTCGTGCGCTGCACCCACTTGTTGTTGGCGACGATGTCCATGGCGGGCTCCCGGCGAGGTTGACGCTGCCGATCATCGTCATCACGCGCGCACGAAGCGCGCGCCATGTCACATTCCGTCAATCTTGCCCGGGCGTTTGCGGAATCCGCGGGCGTGCGCACATCGCAAACGTGATCCAGTTCGCGTGAACCGGTCTCAGGTCGCGCGGCGCGCGAGCGCCTGGCCGAGCCGCACCGGTACTTCCGCGGCCAGGCTGGCGTCGAGCGTCGCGACGCCGGGCGGCAGCAGCACGATGACGGTCGAGCCGTAGTTGAAGCGCGCCATCTCCGCAAAGCGATCGAGGTGCACGGGCTGCGCCGCGTCGCGATAGTCGCGCACGATCACCTGGTCGGCATAGGCCGGGATCTCGACGCCGTTCCAGACCGTCTCCACGCCCGACACCAGCAGGGCGCCGACCATGACCACGGCCATCGGCCCGAAATCGGTCTCGAACAGGCAGACCAGCCGCTCGTTGCGTGCGAACACGCGCGGCACCTGGGCCACGGTGCCGGTGCCGACGCTGAACAGGCGGCCGGGCACGTGGCGCGTTTCCAGCAAGCGTCCGGCGTGCGGCATGTGCACGCGGTGGTAGTCGCGCGGCGACAGGTAGACGGTCGCAAACACGCCGCCGTCGAAGCGCTTCGCGAGTTCGCCGTCGGCGAGCAGTTCCTCGGCGCTGAACTCGAAGCCCTTGGCCTGGAACAGGCGGCCATACCGGATCGGTCCGCATTGGCTGATGCGGCCGTCGGCCGGCATCAGGATCGTGCGCTCGTCGCCGGCCGCGACACGGGCGCCGGGCTTCAGGGCGCGCGTGAAGAAGGCATTGAAGTGCTTGTAGTCGGCGAGATCGGCGCTGGCCGCCTCGGACCAGTCGACGCCGAACTTGTTCGCGATGAAGCGGATCATCGCGTTCTTGAACCAGGGCGCCTCGATGCGCGCGATGCGCAGCGCGATCGACGACAGCAGCCGGTGCGGGAGCAAGTACTGGAGGGCGACGAAGGGCGACATCAGGACCCCGCGACCAGGCGCAGGTCGGCCAGCATCTTCGCCGGGTCCAGCGGCGGCGAGAAGCGCCCGATCAGGCGGCCCTGGGCATCCAGCACGAACACGGCGGCGCTGTGGTCGACGTTGTAGTCGGGCGACTCGGTCTGTTCCTTGACGTAGAGCACGCCCATCTCGCGGGTCAGGGCGCCGAGCCGGTCATGGTCGGCGGTGGCGGCGAGAATGTTCGGGCTGAAGTAGGTCGCGTACTTGCCCAGCGTTTCCAGGTCGTCGCGCTCCGGATCGACCGACACGAACAGGAAGCCGACGCGGCCTTCGAGCCGGGCGGCCGCCAGGCCCTGGTCGATCTCGCGCATGACCGCGAGCGCGGTCGGGCAGACGTCGGGACAGTGCGTGAAGCCGAAGAAGACCAGATGCAGCTTGCCGGCCAGGCGCCCGGCGTCGACGGGGTGGCCGTCGCTGCCGTCCAGCGCGAACGGCGACAGGCTGCGCGGTTGCGGGTACTGGCTGAAGGCCGCGTAGGTCGGCGCTTCGGGCGCCGACGGGCGCAGGCCGAGCCAGAGGCCGAAGCTGGTCGCGGCCGCGACCAGCACGATGATCCAGGGAAGTTGCCGCATGGGGTCAGCGAAATGGCAGAAGGAAGGCGTGGAGTATATCGGTCCCGATGTCTATGATCGGCCAATGAGCGACGAACTGAAGACCATCATCGATTTCATCCGTTACGGCGCCTCGCGTTTCGCGGCGGCCGGCCTGACTTTCGGGCATGGCCACGACAACGCGCTCGACGAGGCCACGCAACTGGTCCTGCATGCGCTGCACTTGCCGCACGACCTGAAGCCGGCGTACGGCGCCGCGCGCCTGGTCGCGGACGAGAAGAAGGCCGTGCTCGACCTGTTCGAGCGCCGCATCCGCGAACGCAAGCCGGCCTGCTACCTGACCGGCGAAGCCTGGTTCGCCGAGTTGCTGTTCAAGTGCGACGAGCGCGCCCTGGTGCCGCGTTCGCCGATCGCCGAACTGATCGTCGAAGGTTACGAGCCCTGGCGCAACGGCCGGCCGCTGAACCGCGTGCTCGACCTCTGCACCGGCGGCGGCTGCATCGCCATCGCCAGCGCGCACTACCTGCCGGATGCCCTGGTCGACGGCGTCGACATCAGCCCGAAGGCGCTGTCGCTGGCGAACGAGAACGCCGAGCGCCTGCTCGTCGGCGACCGCGTGCGCTTCGTCGAATCCAACCTGTTCGCCGGGCTCGAAGGCGAGGTCTACGACCTGATCGTGACCAATCCGCCGTACGTCACGCATGCCGAAGTCGACGCGCTGCCGGACGAATACCGCCACGAACCCGAGAACGGCTTGCGCGCCGGCCACGACGGCCTCGACCTGGTCCTGCAGATCCTCGCCGAGGCGCCGAAGCACCTGAGCGAAGACGGTTTCCTGATCTGCGAAGTCGGCGAGTCCGAGCGCGCCCTGGTCGAGCTGCTGCCGCAAGTGCCGTTCAACTGGATCGAGTTCAAGGTCGGGCAGATGGGCATCTTCCAGGTCGAACGCGAAGACCTGCTGACCTGGCATATCGAGATCGAGGCCCTGGCGGCGGAGCGCCGCGGCGGATGAGCCACAACCGCTTCGGCAAGATCTTCTCGGTCACGACCTTCGGCGAAAGCCACGGGCCGGCGATCGGGTGCGTGATCGACGGCGTGCCGCCCGGGATCGCGATTGCCGAAGACGATTTCGCGCACGACCTCGAGCGTCGCGCCACCGGCCGTTCGCGCCATACCTCGCAGCGCCGCGAGGAAGACCGCGTCGAGATCCTGTCCGGCGTCTACCAGGGCCGCACCACCGGCACCGCGCTGGCGCTGCTGATCCTCAACACCGATGCGCGCAGCAAGGACTACGCGAACATCACGGACCAGTTCCGTCCCGGCCACGCCGATTACACCTACTGGCAGAAGTACGGCATCCGCGATCCGCGCGGCGGCGGCCGGTCGAGCGCGCGCGAGACGACGATGCGCGTGGCCGCCGCGGTGATCGCCAGGAAGTGGCTGCGCGAACGCTTCGGCATCGAGGTGCGCGGCCACATGGCGCAGATCGGCGACCTGGTGCCGCGCGCGTTCGATGCGGACGCGATCGAACGGAATCCGTTCTTCTGGCCGGATGCCGCCATGGTGCCCGAGCTCGAGACCTTCATGGATGCCTTGCGCAAGTCCGGCGATTCGGTCGGCGCGCGCGTGACCGCGGTCGCGACGAACGTGCCGCCCGGCTGGGGCGAGCCGATCTACGGCAAGCTCGACGGCGACCTGGCTGCGGCGATGATGAGCATCAATGCAGTCAAGGGCGTCGAGATCGGCGACGGCTTCGCCTGCGTGGCGCAGCGCGGCACCGAGCACCGCGACCTGATCGCGCCGGACGGATTTCGCAGCAATCATGCCGGCGGCATCCTCGGCGGCATCTCGACCGGCCAGGACATCGTCGTCAGCGTGGCGATCAAGCCGACCTCGAGCCTGCGCCTGCCGGGCGACAGCGTCGACGTGAACGGCGATGCCGTCGAAGTCGTGACGACCGGTC
>CALMWD010000506.1 GCA_937873105.1 uncultured Rhodanobacteraceae bacterium | reverse complement strand
CATGATCAAGATCGTGGCGCCGCGCATGGCCCAGCGTGTCATCGACCGCGCCATCCAGGTGCACGGCGCGCTCGGCGTCTCCGAAGACTCGTTCCTGTCGAAGGCCTATGCCGGCGCCCGTGCCCTGAGCCTGGCGGACGGTCCCGACGAAGTGCATCTGACCGCACTGGCCAAGTCGATGGTAGCCGCGCGCTGAACCTCAGGCGTGCGCGACGGCGGCGAGCACGTTGCGGAAGTCCGCGATCATCACCTCGAGCACGCCCGGCGGCAGGCGCAAGGAACCGGTCAGGTTGTATTCCGAGGTGATCGGCCCGAGGCTGTAGGCATCGCCGACCGAAAAGCTCAGCATCACGTCCTCGCCGCCGCCCGGGCGCCAGAAGATCAGGAAACTGCCGTAGGTGCCGTCGAGCTGCGGCGTCAGGCCGGGATCCGCGGCGAAGCGTTCGAGATCGGCGAGGAAGCGGTCGCCGTTGAGGAACTGCACGTCGACATTGCTGGCCGAGAAATGGCCGTGGCCGATGTCGATCGCGCAGCGCAGTTCGAACCAGGCGTAACCCGGATCGCCGCGCCGCTGGATGTCGATCCAGGAACGCGTGTCCAGGCATTGGATCCGCAAACCGCGTTCCACCATGTCCCCATCCGTGCGCCCGCGACTTCCCGATCATGCAGCCTGGGCCGGCACGAGGCAATCGCGGCCGCGGCCGATCCGCCGGATTCGGGGTGAACTTGCTTTACGCTTGCCGGGTTTGCGGAGTCCCACGATGTCCGACCTTCCCCTCGATGCCCTGGCTGCCTGGTGCGCGACCCATGTCCCCGGCTTTCGCGGCCCGCTGACCGCGACCAAGTTCAAGGGCGGGCAGTCGAATCCGACGTATCGGCTCGACGCCGCCTCGGGTCCGTACGTGCTGCGGCGCAAGCCCTTCGGCCCGTTGTTGCCGGGTGCACATGCAGTGGAACGCGAGTTCCGGGTGCTCGGCGCGCTGCACGGACAGGGCGTGCCGGTGGCCGAACCCTTCGCCCTGTGCACGGACGAAACGGTGATCGGCGCGGTGTTCTACGTGATGGCGCATGTCGAGGGGCGCATCTTCTGGGATCCGTCCTTGCCGGATCTCCCCGTGCAGGACCGCGACACCTACTACGGCGAGATCATGCGCGTGCTCGCCGCGCTGCACGGCATCGACGTGATGGCCGTCGGGCTCGGCGATTTCGGCAAGCCCGGCAACTACTTCGAACGCCAGGTCGCGACCTGGACCCGGCAATACCGCGCCAGCGAGACCCAGCGCATCGAGGCCATGGAGGCCCTGATCGAACGACTGCCGGCGCGTTGCCCGCCCGACGACGGCCGCGTCGCGCTGGTGCACGGCGACTTCCGCATCGACAACCTGATCTGGCATCCCTCGCAACCGCGCATCCTTGCGGTCGTCGACTGGGAACTGGCCACGCTCGGGCATCCGCTCGCCGACCTCGGCTACTTCTGCATGGCCCTGCGCCTGCCGCGCAATCCGGCCCTGCCCGGACTGGCCGGTCTGGACCGCGTCGAACTCGGCATTCCCGACGAGGCGAACCTGGTCGAGCGCTACCAGGCGCACGGCCAGCGCGGTGCGGTCGGCGACTGGGCCTTCGTGCTGGCGTTCTCGTTCTTCCGCCTCGCCGCGATCGCGCAAGGCGTCGCGAAACGCGCGCAGCAGGGCAACGCCTCGAACGAGCGTGCGACCGAGGCCGGCGCGATGACCGCCCTGCTCGCGGACCTGGGCGCCCGCCTGCTGGCGGAATGACACGATCGGCCGCCGCACGCCGTTGGGGACGACAACGCCTCCGCCGGTCCATGACTGATGGCCCGTGCGCCCGGCGAGTTCGTCCGGGAACCTGCGCGTTTGGTCCCCCGCTTCCGGAGTCAGGCATGTCGAAGTCGATCCTCCCCGCCCTCGTGATCGCTGCGCTCGTCGGCAGCGGCGGGGTTCTCGCGCAATCCAGCGTCGCGCACATCAACGGCAAGGCCGATACCGGCAACACCGTCAGCGTCGAGAACGTCGAGACCGGCTACAGCCGCGACGTGACCGTCGGCAAGAACGGCCGTTTCCAGTTCCGTTCCCTGCCGACCGGCACCTACGACGTGGTCATCCGCGACCCGAGCGGCGAAATCGTCAAGTCGCAACTGGTGGCCTTGCGCGTCGGCAGCACCGCCAGCGTCAAGCAGGGTCCGCGCGACGCCGAACTAGCCGCTGGCGCCAAACAGCAGGCCGGCGGCGGCGGTGACGATCATCGCGAGCGCGCCCCAGCCCATGACGCGGAGCGTGCCGACCAGGGGCTTCGCCCCGCCCGCGACGCCGGCGAGGGCGCCCAGCGCGCCGAGCCCCAGCAGTGAAGTGACCGAGACCGCGAGGGCCGAGACCTCGTCCGGCCCCAGCACCACCGGCAGCAGCGGCAGCGCGGCGCCGGCGGCAAACGTCAGCGCCGACGCGATCGCCGCCTGCACCGGCCGCGCCGCGGCCGTGTCGGAAATGCCGAGTTCGTCGCGCGCGTGCGCGCCGAGCGCATCGTGCGCCATCAACTGGTCCGCGACCTGCTTCGCCAGCGCCGGGTCCAGGCCGCGCTTCTCGTAGATCGCGGCGAGTTCGGCGCGCTCGTGGGCATCGTCGGTCGCCAGTTCGCGCCGCTCGCGTTCGAGGTCGGCGCGCTCGGTGTCGGACTGCGAGCTGACCGAGACATATTCGCCCGCCGCCATCGACATGGCGCCCG
>CALMWD010000505.1 GCA_937873105.1 uncultured Rhodanobacteraceae bacterium | reverse complement strand
CACAGCAGCAGCAACCAGCCGATCGGCTTGTCGAGCCGCATCAGCAAGGCGTAGTTGCGCGCACGCTCGCGCCAGTCGCGCGTCGCGGCCGAGCCCTCGCCCGCACCGGGCGTGCGCACCGTGGGCGGCGCGACCCGGCGCGCCTGCGATTTCGGAGTCTTGGTCATGCCGCGATTGTGCTGTGGCGCCCGCCTCAACGCGAGCAGGCGGAGAGAAAGGATTGCATCGGCGCCGGTTCGTCGTAGGCTAACCACGACCGAACACGGAGCCGAAGCCATGACAACGGTTCGCTACACCTACTGGCAGGATGGCGAGTTCTATCTCGGATTCCTGAACGACTATCCGGACTACCAGACTCAGGCCATGACCAAAGAGGAATTGGCCGAGAACCTGCGTGACCTGTTGCACGACCTGTCCTCAGGAGAAGTGCCGTTCGTGCGCAAGACCGAGGAATTGCAGGTCGCGTGAATGAAGCGTCGCGATCTGATCAAGGCCATCGAGGCCATGGGCTGCCAACTGGTGCGACACGGCGCACGGCATGACTGGTACACCAATCCTTCGACACGCCGGTCCCAACCAGTGCCGCGTCACGCCGAGATCAACGAGCAGCTGGCGAAATCGATCCTGAAGAAGCTCGCCGGCGAATAAGCCTCAACGCGAGCAGGCGGCGAGGAAGGCGTCCATCAGCGGGCCGCGGTCCATCAGCTGCGGGTCACGGCCATCGTGGAATTCCGGATGCCATTGCACGCCAACGACGAATCGCGCCGGGTCCATGCACGCGATCGCCTCGACCACGCCGTCGTCCGCCTGGGCCTCGACGACGAAACCGGGCGCGACCACCTTCGCGGCCTGGTTGTGGATGGAATTGATGCGGAAGCGACTTCCCGCCCCATACCAGTCCGCGAAGCGGCCGCCGGCACGGATCGTGATCGCATGGCCGTGCTCGTCATAGCGCTCGTTGATGACGTGCGACTCCGCGGTCACGCCGTCGAGCACCAGGTCCTGATGCAGATTGCCGCCGAAGGCGATGTTGATCAGCTGCATGCCGCGGCAGATGCCGAGCACCGGCTTGCCGGCGCGGTCGAAGGCGCGCAGCAGGTCGAGTTCGAAGCGGTCGCGCACCGGGTCCACGCCGATCGTGCAGGGCCGCGGCTCCTCGCCGTAAAGGCGCGGATCGAGGTCGGCACCGCCTTGCAGGAACAGGCCGTCGAAACGCTCGGCGATGCCGTCGACGTCGAGGTCGGCGCGGCGCAACGCGCCGCCGCGCTCGATCGTCGGCACCATGGCCACGATGGCGCCGGCATGCGACAGCCAGTGCGAGACCGATTGTTCGAGGAATTGCAGCTTCTTGCCGCGGAAGCCGAGCTCGCTCGGCACCTGGTGCAACAGTCGCGGGGAAATGGCGATCAGCGGGACGCGGGCGCTCATGCACTCGGTTGGGGGTGGCGTTCCGTTCGGAGACGCCCCGAAGTATGCGCCGGCGCCGAATGCGCCGCCAGCCAGCGCGCGACCTCACGGCAGGCCTCGGGGCGCGTCGCGCCCTGGTCGCGGACGCGCTTGAACTCGGCCACCTGCTGATCGGCGCTGGTGCCGCGTTCGAGGATGCGGCGCGCCTGCGCGACCGCGTCCTCGCAACCGAAATGGGCCACGTCCTCGGCGATCAGGGCCAGCAGCTGCTCCAGGCGCTCGGCGAACGGCAGCCGTTCGCCGCTGCCGAATTCGTCGATGAACTGGGCCGCGATGCCGTGGCGCTTGGCC
>CALMWD010000504.1 GCA_937873105.1 uncultured Rhodanobacteraceae bacterium | reverse complement strand
CAGCGTGACCGCCATGCTCGCCGGTAGCGTCCACGGCGTGGTCTTCCAGATCGGCACGGCGACGACGGCGCTGGTCTGCGCCACGCCGAACTTCTTCGCGAATCCGTCGACATCGACCACGTCATAGGCGACGTCGATCGCCGGCGAGACCTTGTCGGCGTATTCGATCTCGGCCTCGGCCAGGGCCGAACCGCAGTCGAAGCACCAGTGCACCGGCTTGGCGCCGCGCGACAAATGACCGTTCGCGACGATCTTCGCGAGCGCGCGCAGCATGTCGGCCTCGAACTTGAAGTCCATCGTGCGGTACGGCGTGTCCCAGTAGCCGAGCACGCCGAGGCGCTTGAAGTCCTCGCGCTGGCTATCGATCTGCTTCGCGGCGTATTCGCGGCACTTGGCGCGGAAGGTGCGCGCGTCGACCTTCACGCCGACCTTGCCGATCTCCTTCTCCACCGCGAGCTCGATCGGCAGGCCGTGGCAGTCCCAGCCCGGCACGTAGGGCGAACGGAAACCGCTGAGCAGCTTGCCCTTGACGACGATGTCCTTCAGCGTCTTGTTGACCGCGTGGCCGATGTGGATCTGCCCGTTGGCATACGGCGGACCGTCGTGCAGCACGTAGCTGGGGCGGCTCGCGGTGTGCGCCTGCAGGCGCTCGTGCAGGTTCGATGCGGCCCATGCGGCCAGCGCCTGCGGTTCGCGCGTCGGCAGATCGCCCTTCATCGCGAACTTCGTTTCCGGCAGATGAATGGTTTGCTTGTAGTCGATGCTCACGCGAGTTCCCGCAGGGTCGATGTGGATTCGGAAAGGATGCGGCGCGCCTCGATCGCATCGAGGTGCATGCGCGCGGTCAGGTCGTCGAGGTTGGCGAAACGCGCCTCGTCGCGGATCTTGGCGACGAAGTCGACGCGCAGGCGCCGGCCGTACAGATCGCCGTCGAAGTCGAACAGATGCGCTTCGAGCAAGAGCTCGCGGCCGTTCACGGTCGGGCGCGTGCCGAGGCTGGCGACCGAGGGCCAGTCGTTCAGGCCGGGGCCGGTCACGCGCACCGCGTAGATGCCGTGGACCGGCGGCAGGCGCCGGCCGAGCGGGATGTTCGCGGTCGGATAACCGAGCGTGCGCCCGAGTTTCTGGCCGTGGACGACACGCCCGGCGATCGCGAAGTCGCGGCCGAGCAGACGGCGCGCCAGGGCGTGGTCGCCGGCGAGCAGCGCGGCACGGATGCGCGTGCTCGAGACGCGCTCGCCGTCGACGAGCACGGGCTCGATCGTGTGCGCGTCGAAGCCGAGTTCCGCACCCATTTCGCGCAGCATCGCGACGTCGCCGCGGCGGCCGTGGCCGAAGCGGAAGTCCGGACCGATCCAGACTTCGCGCGCGCCGAGGCGGCCGACCAGGATCTGCTGCACGAAGTCCTCGGCCGAGGTGTTCGACAGCGCGGCGTTGAAGCGCAGCAGGCCGATCCGGTCGACGCCGAGCGAACGCGTCCGCTCGATCTTCTCGCGCGCCGTGGTCAGGCGCGGCAGCGGCCCGCCGCGGCCGAAGAACTCGCGCGGCAGCGGTTCGAAACCGAGCACGACCGCCTCGCACCCGAGCGCCTTCGCCCGCGCCAACACGCGCCCGACCAGGGCCTGGTGGCCGCGGTGCACGCCGTCGAATGCGCCAATGGCGACCACTGCCCCGCGCGGGCAGAGGCGCGGCCCGCGCGTGTCGCGAAACAGGAAGTTCATGGAACTGCCGAGTATAGCGGCGCCCTCATCCCCGATCCCGCACATGTCGCGGCCGCAGGCCGAGCGCGAGCAGGATCAGGCCGTAGACGATCGCGCCGGCACCGACCGCGGCGAGCAGCCAGGCGACGCGATGCAGGGCATGCAGTGCCGCCCAGTCGCCGATCCAGGCGCGCAAGCCGATCAAGGTCGCGACCATCGCGGCGCCGGCCAGCAGCAGTTTCAGCAGGTAGGCCGGCCAACCGGCCTGCGCCGTGAAGATCTGCTGGCGCCGAAGCGCGAGGAACAGCCAGAATGCATGGACGATGCCGGCCAGGCCGGTCGCGAGCGCGATGCCGGCGTGGCCGCCCATGACCTGGTTCATCGCCAGCGGGGTGACGATCAGCAAGGTCAGGCCGACATTGCTGCCGACCGTCCACAGGGCCGCGCGCATCGGCGTCTTCGTGTCCTGGCGGGCGTAGAAGGCCGGCAGCAGCACCTTGCTGGCCATGAAGGCGGGCACGCCGATGCTCATCGCGATCAGGCTCCAGGCCGCCATCTGGGTGTCGTGGGCGGTGAAACGACCGTAGTTGTAGACGGTGGCGGTGATCGGCTCGGCCAGGAACATCAATCCCAGCCCGGCCGGCCAGCCGACCAGCAGGACCAGGCGCAGCCCCCAATCCAGCGAATGCGAATACCCGGCCTGATCCTGTGCGGCGAACCGGCGCGACAGGTGCGGCAGGATCACCGTGCCGATGGCGACGCCGAACAGGCCGAGCGGGAACTCGATCAGGCGATCCGAGTAATACAGCCAGTCCTGCGATCCGTCCGCGAGCAGGGACGCGAACACGGTGCCGACGAGCAGGTTCACCTGCGCCACCGAGGACGAAAACAGCGTCGGAATCATCAGCTTGCCGACACGACGCACCTCGGCGTGGTTGAAGCCGAGCTTGAAGCGCGGGCGCAGGCCCAACCGCGCCAGCGCCGGCCACAACAGCGCCAGCTGCAGGAACCCGGCGGCGAGCACGCCCCAGGCCAATGCCTTCGGCGGCACGTCCATCCGGGGCGCCAGCAGCAGCATCGCCGCGATCACGGTCAGGTTGTGCAGCACCGGGGTGAAGGCGGCCAGGCCGAACTTGCCGAAGCTGTTCAGCACCGAGGCGCAGAGCGCCATCAGCGAGATGAACACGAGGTACGGGAAGGTGATGCGCAGCATCTCGGCGGTGAGCGCGAACTTCTCGGGTTCGTCGAGCGCCCCGGGCGTGAAGACCGTGGCGATCAGCGGCGCCGCCAGCATGCCGAGGCCGGCCACCACGAAGACCACGGCCGCCAGCGTGCCGGCCATGTGGTCGATGAAATCGCGCAGGGCGGCCTGGTCCCGGCGCTCGCGGATCTCGTTCAGGACCGGGACGAAGGCCATCGACATCGAGCCTTCGGCGAACACCCGGCGCAGGAAATTCGGGATCCGGTAGGCGACGATGAAGGCGCTCATGGCGCCGCCGGTGCCGAACAGCGTGGCCTGGAGCATGTCGCGGACGAAGCCCGCGATGCGCGACAGGAAGGTCATCGCCGTGAACACCAGGGTGGAGCGCAGCAGCTTCATGAACGACCTCCCCGGCCGGCCGATTGACTCGGGTCGGCGATGCCCGGATAATTCGCGACCTTTTTCAACCCCCCGAATACCGGAGCAAAGCTGTGGCCAATATCAAGTCCGCGAAGAAGCGCGCGGTCCAGGCGGAAAAGCACCGCCTGCACAACAACAGTCAGCGTTCGCAGATGCGTACGGCCGTCAAGAACGTGCTGAAGATGATCGAAACCGGCAACAAGGCCGGCGCCGAGACCGCATACAAGACCGCGGAATCGCTGCTCGACCGTTTCGCCGGTCGCGGCCAGATCCACAAGAACAAGGCCTCGCGCCACAAGAGCCGCATCACGGCCCGCATCCGCGCGATGGCATGAGACGAAGCCGCCCTGCTTCGTGTTGACGAAAAAGCCGGCGCGAGCCGGCTTTTTTGTTGGCCGCGACATCCGCTCAGGCCCCGGCGTCGGCCGCGTCACGCTTCTCGGCCTCGATGAAGGCCATCGCCTTCTTGACCACCTCGTCGCAACCTTCGCCGGTCGCCGCCGACACCGCGAACCAGGGCTTGCGGCCCCAGCGCAGACGCTTGACCAGGTCCTTCAGGTGCGCGTCGCGGTCTTCCTCGGCGATCAGGTCGATCTTGTTGAAGACCAGCCAGCGCGGACGCTTGGCCAGTTCGGTGTCGAATTTCTTCAGTTCCTTCTCGATCGTCTTGACCTGTTCGACCGGATCGACGGCTTCGTCCATCGGCGCCGCATCGACGACGTGCAGCAGCAGGCTGGTGCGCGAGACATGCTTCAGGAACTGGATGCCGAGCCCGGCGCCCTCGGCGGCGCCTTCGATCACGCCCGGGATGTCGGCGATGACGAAACTGTGGTCGCGGCTGATCGAGACCACGCCGAGGTTCGGATAGAGGGTCGTGAACGGATAGTCGGCGATCTTCGGCTTCGCCGCCGAGACCGCGCGGATGAAGGTGCTCTTGCCCGCATTCGGGAAGCCGAGCAGGCCGACGTCGGCCAGCAGCTTCAGCTCCAGGCGGATTTCGCGCTCGTCGCCCGGCGTGCCCGGCTGGGCGCGGCGCGGCGCGCGGTTGGTCGAGGACTTGAAGACCATGTTGCCGGCCCCGCCCTTGCCGCCCTGCGCGACCAGCGCGCGCTGGCCATGGCGGGTCAGGTCGGCGATGACTTCCTCGGTGTCGATGTTGACGATCGAGGTGCCGACCGGGACGCGGATCACCGTGTCCTCGCCGGCGGCCCCGGTCATCTGCCGGCCCATGCCGTTCTCGCCGCGCTTGGCGCGGAAGACGCGTTCGTGGCGGAAGTCGATCAGCGTGTTGAGATTCTCGTCGGCCTGCAGGATGACGCTGCCGCCGTCGCCGCCGTTGCCGCCGTCGGGGCCTCCGAGCGGAATGAACTTCTCGCGGCGGAAGCCGACGCAGCCGTTGCCGCCGGCGCCGGCGATCACCTTGATTTCAGCTTCATCGACGAATTTCATGGGCGGGAGGATGCGGCAATTGGCGGGAAACGGAAAGACCGCGACATGGAATTTCGCGGCCCCGGGATTTTCGGGGGTCCAGAAACAGGAAAGCCCCGCAGCGCGGGGCTCTCCGTGAACCGAATGACGCGTTCGCTCAGCGGACGCTGACGGTGCGACGACCGCCGTTCGGGCCCTTGACGCTGAACTCGACCGTGCCGTCCGCGAGCGCGAACAGCGTGTGGTCGCGGCCGATGCCGACGTTCACGCCCGGGTGGTACTCGGTACCGCGCTGACGCACGATGATGTTGCCGGCTTCGACGGCCTGGCCGCCGAACAGCTTGACGCCGAGGTACTTCGGATTCGAATCGCGGCCGTTACGGGTGGAACCTACGCCTTTTTTCTGTGCCATGGCTGCTCTCCTCGCCCTTTACTTGCTGATGCCGGTGATTTCGACTTCGGTGAAGTGCTGACGGTGGCCCATCTGCTTGCGATGGTGCTTGCGACGGCGGAACTTGACGATCCGGACCTTGTCGCCGCGGCCGTGCGACTTGATCGTCGCCGCGACCGACGCACCCGCCACGGTCGGCGTGCCGACGCTGATCGCGTCGCCGTCGCCCACCAGCAGGACCTGGTCGAACTTCACCGAGGAACCGACCTCGGCATCGAGCTTCTCGACTCGCAGGGTTTCGCCCTGCATCACGCGGTATTGCTTACCGCCAGTGACTACAACTGCGTACATGATGGCAATGCCTCTGTCGTTATTTTGGCCATGGGCCGCGGCCGCACTTGCTCCGGGGTCCCGTTCCCCTCCGGCCGGAACGACCGAAAAAGGGCGCGGATCATAGCCGGACCGGGGCGGAACGGTCAATGAATGACCGGTCGGGGTAGTGCATCAGTTCGAAATTCGTCTGCCATGAACGTGGAACATCTGCCGTTCTGGTTCGTGAAACACCACCCTGAACCTCAGTCTTATGTCTCGCTTGCAAATTTCGGTCGTGACTAGAAATTCTGTGATCTAGATCGATTTTAGGGTACTGTCGCCTCTGGGGAATCTTGGGCGGGGAGAGTCATGATGAAGAACACCCGCATTGTTGTTGTCGAATCTGGAACAGGATCATTCTTTCAGCGGAATGCTCCAGGCGGAGTTTCTGTTGTGTTTGTAGACAACAAGAGGCCGTTCAAAACTTTCACTGAGAAAGTAAGAGTCGCTGACACTCGACCTGTTACGGGCAATCCTCATGAGCGGAAGCCAACAACCACCAGAGGATGAGTCGCAAGTATGCGACTACAACCCACTATTCGAGACCCTGGTAGAGAAGACAGAGGAAGGCACGCCTGAGCGGATAATTGGCATGCTTGCCTACGCTGATTACAAGTCAGCCAAATGCGGATGGGTGAAGGAATTCCGTGCAAAGCGCGGCATGTACCCCACACGCCAAGACATGCAGTCTTTCATCGACGCATACAGCCAGCCAATCACACTTAAGAACTTGAGGGCTGGAGCGCAGACCACTCTTTACGAACACGCTGAGTTTTACACCCAAGATAGGATCAGTGGAATCAAAGAGGACCTTGAGAATGATGCTCGCGCCCAACAGCTCGCGACCCATCACGACAGTCTAAAGAATGTTGTCAACTCTCATTCCGGCCCATGGACAGCATTCTGGATTGGAATCGGGTCTAACTTTGTGTTTACGCTGGTGTTGTTCTTTCTGGCGTTGTTTGGTCGTGACCAATTCAGAGACCTGTTCGAAGACAAGTCCAGTGACAATCGAGCAGCGAAGGAAGTCTCAGATAGCTCACACTGAACCGCGCTTCTAGTAGGACCCGTGCGGCTTCAATTCCGGCTCCGGCACCAGCGCCGCAATCTCTTCCAGCGACCAGACGTGATACGAAACGCCGGCCTCCATGGCCGGGGTCACCCGCAGCGTCTTTTGGATGCGCGCGAAGTTGAAGAACACGAAGTGCGAGACGGCGCGGGCGTGGTTCTCGATCTTCTGGAGAACGCATTCGGTCCTTCCCCAATTTCAAAGTGAGGCACTACCCCGGTCGCGGCTCAATGCAGGGCGCGGCTGCCGGCGATGTCGCCGCCGACCTGGTTGCGGCCACCGCTCTTGGCCCGGTACAGGGCGCGGTCGGCGGCTTCCATCCAGGCGCGCAGGCTGCCGGCGGCCGGGCCGACCTCGGCCAGACCCAGGCTGACCGAGCACTGCAGGCCGGGACGGTCCGGGAAGGACAGGCGGTCGATGGCCGCACGCAGGCGCTCGGCCGTGGCTTCGGCGGCGACGCGCCCGCCGCGCAGGATCAGGGCGAACTCGTCGCCGCCGAGCCGGCCGGCGCAGTCGCCCTCGCGCAGGCAGGCCTTGATCTCGCCTGCCACCGCGACCAGCACGTCGTCGCCGGCGGTATGGCCGTGGCCATCGTTGATCGCCTTGAAGCGATCGACGTCGATCAGCACCAGGCTCAGGGCGTCGCCGCCTCCGGCCTCGCGCAGCAGGCGTTCGGCCAGGACCTGCCAGTGGCCGCGATTGTTGAGGCCGGTCAGCGGGTCGATGCTGCTCAATTCGGCGAGGCGCCGGTTCTGCGCCTGCACCTTGCGCACCAGCCGGTAGGCGTTGAGGCTGACCGACAGGGTGTAGCCGACCAGCATCGGCAGGCAGGCCAGCATCACCGTCATGCTGGTGTGCGGCGCGAAGGCGAAGCCGGTGGCGAACCCGCCGCCGACGATGCCCAGGGCCAGTCCCGGCAAGGAGCGCAGCCACAGGCCGCGGATGCCGGTGTTGATGCGGTCCGCGGTCACGACCGTCATCAGCATCACCGAGGGCAGCAGGTTGAACTGCATCAGCGGCACGCAGAATCCGGCCAGGGCGGCATCGACGACGAGGTTGCGCCGCTCGCTGCGATAGGGATCGGCGCTGCGCATCGCGACCAGGTAGGCCAGGTGCGGCCACAGCAGGCCGGCGAAGACGAGATAGGCCCAACTCGCCCAGCCTGCGTCGAGTTCGCGCAGGACCACGGCCATCGGCACCACGCCGAGCCCCATGCCGAGCACGCGCAGGACGTAGACGCGGCGCGGCATGCGCTGCGGGTCGCTGAGTCGATCCGTGGCATCGACGTGGCGCGAGGCAGGCTCGGGCGTCATCGGTTCGCACCGCAGGCTCCAGTGGCTGGCAAGCCTATCGGCATCCGCAACGGCAAGACAGCGCCATGACACGGCAGCGTGTGGATTTTCGTCAGAGCGGCCAATCCCCTCGTTCGGCAGGCCGACATGCAACGACATCTCCCGCGCTGGTTCCTCTGCTGCAGCCTGTTGCTCGGTGCAGCCGTGCAGGCCGATCCGGTGGCGCAACCCGGCTTCGTGCTGCAACGCATCGACGGCAAGAGCCAACTCGGCGAACACTACGCCGTGATCCCCGGCCGCTTCAGCGACAAGTACGTCGGCCTGCTCTACCTGGCCGAGGAGGCGCGCCTGTACCAGGCGAGTTGCGACAGCAACGGCTGCCGCATCGGCCGAGCGCTGAGCGCCGAGGGTCGCGACCGCGGCCGCCATGTCAGCGCGGCGATGCGTCCGGGCACGCCACCGAAGCCGTTCGTCGCCAGTTACGACGCCGGCAGCGGCGACCTCGTCGGCTTGAGCTGCAACAACGACGACTGCAGCTTCGGCGGCCAGGAACGCGTGCTCGACGGCGACGGCGATGTCGGGCAATACACGGCCACCGGCATCGACGCCGCCACCGGCGCGCCGCTCATCGGGTATTACGACGCCGGCAACGGCGACCTCAAGCTCTACGTCTGCGCCAACACCGACTGCAGCAGCGGCAGCGCCCGCGTGGTCGATGGCGCCGGCGACCGCGGCCGCCATGCCGCCCTTGCCTACGGCAACGGCACGCTCTGGATCGCCTACGACGACAGCAGCAGCGGCGAGATCAGGCTGGCGAGCGCGACTGCACCCTACGACAGCTTTTCCCTGCACACGCTCGGAAGCGGCACCAAGGCGACGCTGCAGGCGGCACCCGGCGGCGGCGTCGACATCGCCTGGGAAGGCGCCGAGGGCGACCTGATGTTCCGCCACTGCACGAACGCGACCTGCGCCGGCACGGCCTCGATCGCGCTGACCGGCGCCAACCTCGGCCGCGCGCCGTCGCTGACGCGCCTGCCGAACGGCCGGCCCTTCGTCAGCCACCACGACAGCGGCGGCGGTGCCGTCATGGGCACGCTCTGCGGCAGCGCCACCTGCGACAACGGCAACCAATTGCTGGTGTTCGAGAACGGCCCCGGCATGGGCGCCCGCTCGGTCGCCCTGGGGTATGCCGACGGCCGCCCCCTGGCGATCTACCGCGATGCGAACCAGTCCAGCCTGCGCATGAGCGAGTGCACGACGACGGCCTGCAGCGCCTTCAACCGCCGCCTCGCCGTGGACGGCATCGCCACCGGATCGCCTGGCGTCGCGATGCGCGCCGACGGTCGCGCCGTGCTGACCTGGGTGCGCCGCTCGGATCGCCAGCCCCCCCTCGCGGTCAGCGCGGACGCGACCTGCACCCAGTT
>CALMWD010000503.1 GCA_937873105.1 uncultured Rhodanobacteraceae bacterium | reverse complement strand
GGCGCAGACCGCGCAGCTGGCGGCGGACACCTACGCGATACACTGGCAGCACCTGATCGAGCGCCAGGAGTCACGGATCCAGCGGCTCGATCCGGCGATCGCCATGGCGCAGCGCTGGCTCATCGAGCACGTCGGCGAGCACGACGTCATCAACCGCTGCGTCGATCAACTCGGTCTGGCGCGGCGCACCTTCAACCGCCGCTTCAAGGACAGCGCGGGCATCACGCCGCACGAGTTCGTGCAGCATGCGCGACTGAAGACCTCGCGCGACCTGCTGATGTTCACCAATCGCAGTGTCGAGGACATCTGCCACGAAGTCGGCTACGACGACGTGGCCACCTTCTACAGGTTGTTCCGTCGCCGCTTCGGGACCTCACCCAGCCGGTACCGCCGCCAGCTCGCCTAGAGCAGGCCCAGCGTCGCGGCAGCGTATCCCGAATCGTTGTATTCCTTGGCACAGCAGATCCGCCCGTCGCGGAACTCGAACAGGAAGTGGTAGGTGTTGTTGTAGCGTCGGCCGTCATTAAACTCGAAGAAAGATTCCGCCTCGACCGCCACGCGATCGCCCTCGGCGGTTATGCCCTTCACCTCCATGCGCCCGTTGCCTCGGTGCATGCCGTTGAATGCTTCGACCAGCGCCGAGAACTCCGCCCGGCTCATGTCGCCGCGACCCGGCACCCACCAGTACACGTCGGGCGTGACCAGCTCGTCGTCGATCACGCCCTCGGCGATGCGCTCGAGCATGCGCAGGGCGACCCGGCGGTTGTGTTCGGTGTCTGTCATCGGCGTGTTCCTTCAATCTGCCCTGCAGGATGTTCGGCGGAAGCTGAACCTACAGGTCGGGCAGACGGAACGGCAGGTTGGTGTCCTGCAGACCGCCGTCGATGTTCAGCGTTGCGCCGGTGATGTATTCCGCGGCCGGCGAGCACAGGAACAGGGCCGCAAGACCGATGTCGGTGGCGTTGCCGACCTTCTTCAGCGGCGTCTTCCCGATCAGCGTCTCGCGAAAGCCCGCATCCATGTCGAAGGTCTGCTGCAAGGCCGGCGTCATGATCGCGCCGAGCGCCAGCCCGTTGACGCGGATCTTCGGCGCGAGCTCCTCGCCGAGGCTGCGCGTCAGGTGATCGAGCCCGGCCTTGGCGACGCAGTAAGACAGCATGCCGCGGATGCCGATGTGGCCGGCACCCGAGGAGATGTTGAGGATCACGCCGCCACCCTGCGCCAGCAGCGCCGGCGTGGCGATGCGGCTCAGCAGGAAGGCCGAGGTGGTGTTCCAGTCGAAGTGATGGCGGAACTCCTCCGCGCGGATGTCGAGGAAGGGCTTGTAGTCGTTGCCGCCGGCATTGTTGATCACGATGTCCAGCCGGCCACAATCGCGCAGCGTGGCATCCACCAGCGCCTGCAGCTCGCGCTCCTGCATCACGTCAGCCGTGACGGCGAGCGCGCGCCCGCCAACGCCCGAGATCTCGCGCACGGTGTCGTCGATCTCGCTGCGCGTTCGCGCCGAGCACACCACCGTGGCGCCGCCTTCCGCCAGCGCCAGGGCGATGCCGCGGCCCACCCCGCGACCGGCGCCGGTCCCGATTGCCCCCTTGCCGTCGATGCGCAGGCGCTCCATCAGGCCCATGTTGCCGTCCTCGG
>CALMWD010000502.1 GCA_937873105.1 uncultured Rhodanobacteraceae bacterium | reverse complement strand
TCGCCGCCGCCCGTGCTGCGACCGGCGAGGCCGCCATGCCCGGTCCGCCCGCCGCCACCGAGCCCGCAAGCGTCGCGACGCCCACGCCGGCACCGCGCATACCGCCACCGCTGCCGGCGCGCGCGCCGACGTCGATCGTCAGCGAAACGCCGGACGCATGGCCGGACATCGAATCGGGCGAGGCCTCTGCCGCCGTCTCGGAGACGATGGCCCGGCATGCAGGCCAAGCCGAACCCCGGCGTCCGCCGCCGTTGCCGCAGCGCGAAGCCGCGCCCGCGGCGCCGCTGCGCGAATCTTCGGCACTCGCGAAATGGCTGTTCGAAAGCAGCTGGATCGCCAAGGTCGGCATCGCGCTGGTGTTCATCGGCGTCGGCGCCTTGCTGCGCTTCGCGGTCAAGGAAGGCTGGCTCGACTTCCCGATCCAGATGCGTCTGGCCGGCATCGCCGCGGCGGCACTCGGCGCCCTCGCCGTCGGCTGGCGCCAACGCGAGAAGAAACGCATCTTCGCGCTGAACCTGCAAGGCGGCGCCATCGGCGTGTTGATGATGGTGGTGTTCGCGGCGTATCGCCTGTACGGGCTGATTCCGGCGACCGCGACCTTCGCGATGCTGCTCGTGCTCGTCGCCGGCACCGCCGTGCTGGCGATCCGCCAGAACGCGCTCGGCCTCGCGGTGTTCGGCGTGGTCGGCGGTTTCGCGGCGCCGATCCTGGCCTCGACCGGCAGCGGCAACCACGTCGCGCTGTTCTCGTTCTATGTCGTGCTGAACCTGGCCATCCTCGCGATCTCGTACGCCCGCGGCTGGCGGGTGCTGAACGCGATCGGCTTCCTGTTCACCTTCGTCATCGCGACCTTCTGGGGCGTATTGCGGTATCGCCCGGAAGATTTCGCGACCACCGAACCCTTCCTGATCGCCTTCTTCCTGTTCTATCTCGCGATCCCGCTGCTGCCGACCCTGCGCGGCCACGATCCGGCACGGCGCGATCATGTCGAAGGCTCGCTGGTGTTCGGGACGCCGCTGGTCGGCTTCGCGCTGCAGAGCGCGATGCTGCACGACAACCGTCCCGCGCTCGCGCTCACCGCGCTGGTGATGGCGCTGGTCTACGTGCTGCTCGCGATGTTCGTCTGGAAACACGGTCGTCTCGCGCGCTGGCGCGCCGCCTACGCCGGCCTCGCGCTGGTGTTCACCACGCTGGTGTTCCCGCTCGCCTTCACCAGCGGCACCACCCCGGTGTTGTGGGCGATCGAGGGCGCGATGCTGGTCTGGATCGGCCTGCACCAGAACGAGCGTCGCCTGCGTTGGGCCGGCATCGCGTTGCAGGCGATCGCGGCGATCGCCCTGCTCGACACGCCCGCACCCGCGAGTGATACCGTCGCCGTGATGAATCCGCGCACGCTCGGCGCACTGGCGATCGCGCTGTCCGCCTTGTTCAGCGCGTGGCGATACACCCTGGCGCACGCCAGCCATCCGCTGATCGGCCTGCTCGCCGCCTACGGTTTCGGCGCCTGGTACGTCGGCGGCGTCCTGGAAGTCGACCGACTGGTGAACCACCCGCACGAGTCGCATGCGGTGCTGGTCTTCGTGGCGCTGAGCGCCGCGATCGCGGCGGGCCTGCGTCGCATCAGCGGCCTGCGCGCGCTGTCGTGGCCCGGATTCCTGCTGCTGCTGTCGATGCCGCTGTTCGTGCCGATGACCGATGACGATGCGCGTTCCCCGCTGTCGCATGCGGGCGCGTGGGCGTGGCCGTTGGCCTGGCTCTGCGCCGGCCTGACGCTGCGCGCGCTGCGCGATCCGTGGCCGCGAGGGCTGGGCTGGGCGCACGTCGTCGGCTGGCTCAGCCTGCCGCTGCTGTTCTCGTTCGAGCTGTACGCGCGCAGCGGCCTGTATCCGCGCATCGGCGGCGGCGCGCTGCACGGGCTCGGCGGCGACTGGCGCTTCCTGCTGACGATGCTGCCGTTCGCGCTCGCCCTGGGCTGGCTGCTGCTCGGTCGCGACAGCGCCGGCCTGCCGCTGCGCGCCGAGTTCGCGCACTATCGCCGGCGCGCGATGTGGCCGCTGGTGGCGGCCGCGTTCGGCATCGCCTTCGGCGCCTGCTTCCTGGCCGGCCACGTGCCGCCGATCGGCTATCTGCCGCTGCTGAATCCGCTCGAGCTCTCGCAGATCTTCCTGCTGTTGCTGCTGGCGCGCGTCGCAGCGGCCGAACTCGATCGCAGCGCCGACGCCTTCCGCGTCGTGGTCGCCCTGCTCGCCTTCGTCGCGCTGTCGGCGGCGGTGCTGCGCGGCGTGCACCACTTCGGCCACGAGGCCTGGACCCTCGACCTGCTGGCGCGGCCGAAGGCGCATGCGGCACTGTCGTGGACCTGGACGATCCTCGGTGCCGCCGCGATGGGCTTCGGCGCACGCGCGCTGATCCGCGGCGCCTGGATCGCCGGCGCCGTACTGCTCGGCATCGTGGTCCTGAAGCTGCTGCTGGTCGACATGCGCTTCCTCGGCACCCTGTCCGGCATCGTCTCGGTGCTCGGGGTCGGCGTGCTCTTCGTCGCGCTCGGCTATTTCGCGCCGATGCCGCGCGATGACGCCGTCGAGGCCGCGCCATGAAGCGCCTGCTGTTCGCAATGGCCTTCGCAAGCTCGACGCTGGCGGCGGCCACGCCCGACGACTACGCCTGGCAATGGCCGCTCCGCATCGGCGCGGGCGACGTGCACGAACTGGTGCTGACCCCGGCGGTGTACGAGGCCGTCGCACGCGGCGACGGGCGCGATCTCGCCCTGTTCACGACGGACGGGCGCAGCGTCGGTTTCGGCCCCTTGCCGGCGGCGCCGGACATGCCCTGGCGCGATGCTCCGTACGCGCTCGAGATCGGCACCGTGGTGCGCGAGCCGACCTCGAGCCGTGACGTGCCGGTGGCCTTCCCGAGCCCGCAACGCCTGACCCTGTCGCTGCGCTCGCGCGTGCCGGAGGCGGCGACGATCCGCGCCCTGCGGGTGAGCTGGCGGCACCGTGCCGCCTTGCCGGCGGACGCGCGCTGGCGCGTCGAGGGCGCGCGTCGACGCGGCGCCGTCCATGCCGAGGTGATGGCGCATTCGTACTCGCTGGCCACCGGCAGCGGCGAGACCCGCCTGGCCGTGTCCGACTTCGATGGCGACGCGCTGCGCCTGAGCGTGACGCCGGTGCCGCCGGACCTGGAG
>CALMWD010000501.1 GCA_937873105.1 uncultured Rhodanobacteraceae bacterium | reverse complement strand
CCCCCAGCCGGACTTCGCCGCGCACTCGGCCGGCCGCGGCGGCGTGCCGAACACCGGGGCCCCGCTGCGCGCGTCGCGGCTGCGCACGGCCGCCACGCTGCCGCGCAGGGCGAGGGCGTCGCTCGGCGTCCAGCCGACCAGGGCCTCGGCCCCCCACAGCCGCGCCTCGCTGACGTTCTCGAAGCCGTTGACGCCGGGCGCGACCAGGTTGAGCTGGATCAGGTCGTCGACTTCGGTGCGCCACAAGTGCACTTCGCTGTGCCAATGCGCGCCGTTCCAGGCATGGCCGAGGTCGAGTCCGAGCGAGCGCTCGGCCTCGAGTTCGGGATTGCCGACGACTTCGCCCTGGGGCGTGACGCCGGTATAGAAGCGTTCCTCCAGGGTCGCGAAGCGATAGCCGCTGGCCAGGCTCAGGCTGAAGCGATGCGCCGGATCCGGCGTCCACACCGCGCCGGCGCTGAAGCCGGTGGCGCGGTCATCCGGGTTCGCGCCGTCCTGCGACTGGGCGATCGTCGAATGGCGGGCGCCGAGTTCGAGCACCAGCGCGGGCGCGACCGACCAGTCGCTGATCGCGAACAGCGACCAGCCGTCCTCGCGCGCATCGCGCAACGTGTAGCGGCGCTGGTCGATGCTGCCGCTGGCATCGAAGGCGTCGACGCCGCGGCGGGCGAGGTAGTCGAGGCCGAGGTTGTGCTCGAAGTCGCCGTGCACGACGGTCTGCTGCACGGTGGCGCCGACATCGAGGCTCTGCACGTCGGCGAAGGTATCGGCGAAGCCCGGGCGGCGGTTCCAGGTGCGCAGATCCTGGTCGTGGGCGTGCAGGCTGGCCTCGAAGCCGTTGTCGTGGCGCAGGCGCAGGCGCCCGACCAGGTGCTCGTCGTGCGGATAGATCGTGTCGCGGTTCGGGTAGCGGCTGTTGGACTTGCCGATGTCCTCGCTGCGCGACGGCGACAGCAGGGCGTCGATCTCCAGCGCATCGACGCGCATGCGGTACTGCGCGACGGCGCTGACGCGATCGAAGCGCGTGTGCAGCGGGGTGCCGTCCGGTGCGCGCGTGTCGTTGGCGCCGTGTTGGGCGACGCCGAGCGAGAACGCGTCGCCGCCGAAGCCGCCGGCCAGCACGTAATCGTCGCCGCCGCTGGCGTAACTCGCGCTCGCATACGGCGCCGCGAACCAGCGCGGTTCGATCGACACGGCGCCGCCGAGCGCGCCCGGGCCGTAATGGACCACGGCCGGGCCGCGCGTGACCGAGACCTCGCCGAGCAGGGCCGGTTCGACGAAGGACACCGGCACGCCGGCGCGGCGTTGCGCGGTCAGCGGCATGCCGGCGAACAGGATGGCGATGTTGTTTGCGCCGCTGCCGCGGATCGAGAAGGTCTCGAACAGGCCGTTCTGGCCGGTGGCGCCGACGCCGGGCACGCGCGTGATCAGGTCCTGGAAGTCGGTCGGTCGCGCCACCGCGGTCTCGACCTGCACGATCTCGATGGCCAGCGCGTCCGCCGTGTCCGCCGCGGTGCCCTTGGCCGTGACCACCACCTGTTCGGTGCGGTGTGCGGCCTCTTCCCCGTCGTCCTTCGCGGCCTCGGTCGCAGCCCGTGCGGCCGGCGCCGCGCCCAAAGCGACAGTGATGGCGGTCGCGAGCGCACCGCGGAAAATCGTCATGCTCATGGCGTCGGACTCATGGGAGGCCATCGCTGCGACGGCCGACCCCCGAGTCTAGGAAAGTCCGCCGTCCGCCGGCCTCCGTCTCGAGGCGGAGCGGCGCGGTCGGCGCGCGCCTCAGGCGCGGCCGATCGCCCGGTGCGCGATGTCCCGTCGGTATTGCATGCCGTCGAAGCGGATCTGGTCGATCTCGGCATAGGCCTTGGTGCGGGCATCGACGATGTCGTCGCCGAGCGCGCACACCGTCAGCACGCGCCCGCCGGCGGTGACGGCCGTCGCGCCGTCGAGTCGGGTGCCGGCATGGAAGATCTTGGTGCCGGCGGCGTGCGCGGCATCGAGTCCCGCGATGGCGTCGCCGTTGCGCACCTTGGCCGGATAACCGTGCGCGGCCAGCACGACCCCGATCGCGGGGCGCGGATCCCAGGCCGCCGTGGTCTCGTGCAGGCGTCCGTCGAGCGCGGCTTCGAGCAGGTCGACGAGGTCGGATTGCAGGCGCAGCATGATCGGCTGGGTTTCCGGGTCGCCGAAGCGCACGTTGAACTCCAGCACCTTGATCTCGCCGCGGGCATTGATCATGAGCCCGGCGTAGAGAAAGCCGATGAAGGGATGGCCGTCCTGGCGCATGCCGGCGAGCGTGGGGCGGATCACCGTGTCCATCACGCGCTGGTGGATGTCGGGCGTGACCACCGGCGCCGGCGAATACGCGCCCATGCCACCGGTGTTCGGACCGAGATCGCCGTCGAGCGCGCGCTTGTGGTCCTGGCTGGTCGCCATGGCCAGCGCGTGTTCGCCGTCGCAGATCGCGATGAAGCTGGCCTCCTCGCCGTCGAGGAATTCCTCGACCACCACGCGCGCGCCGGCCTGGCCCAGGCTTTGGCCGCCGAGCATGTCGTGCAGCGCCTGCTCGGCATCGCATGGCGTCAACGCGACGACCACGCCCTTGCCGGCGGCGAGCCCATCCGCCTTGATCACGATCGGCGCGCCTTCGCGGCGCACGTAGGCGAGCGCCGGCTCGAGCGCGGTGAAGACCTGGTACTTCGCGGTCGGAATGCCGTGACGGGCCAGGAAGTCCTTGGCGAAGGCCTTCGATCCTTCGAGCTGCGCCGCCGCCTGGCGCGGCCCGAAGATGCGCAGGCCGGCGGCCCGGAAGCGGTCGACGACGCCGAGCACCAGCGGCACTTCCGGTCCGACCACGGTCAGGTCGATGTGTTCGCGTTGCGCCAGCGCGAGCAGGCCGTCGATGTCCTCGACGCGCACCTCGGCATTGCGCAGGCCATGTTCGCGCGCGGTGCCGGCATTGCCGGGCGCCACGATCACTTCCGACACGCGGATCGACTGCTTGAGCTTCCAGGCCAGCGCGTGCTCGCGGCCGCCGGAACCGATCACCAGGATTTTCATGATGCCTCACGTCCAGTTCGAAGCGTGCTTGTTTCAACCGTCCGCACCGGAATGTGCGGGCGCTTGCGGGGGTTCCGCACTAGTGGCGGAAATGGCGGATGCCGGTGAAGACCATGGCGAGGCCGTGTTCGTTCGCGGCGGCGATCACCTCGGCGTCGCGCATCGATCCGCCGGGCTGGATCACCGCGCGGATGCCGGCCTTCGCCGCCGCGTCGATGCCGTCGCGGAACGGGAAGAAGGCGTCCGAGGCCATCACCGAACCGGGCACGACCAGTCCTGCTTCCTCGGCCTTCAGCCCGGCGATCTTCGCGCTGACCACGCGGCTCATCTGGCCGGCGCCGACGCCGATGGTGCGACCGTCCTTCGCGTAGACGATGGCGTTCGACTTCACGTACTTGGCGACGCGCCAGGCGAACAGCAGGTCGTTCAGCTCGGCCTCGCTCGGCGCACGGGTGCTGACCACCTTGAGTTCGTCGCGCGTCACTTCGCGGATGTCCGCCGTCTGCATCAGCAGGCCCGAACCGACGCGCTTCACGTCGATGTTGTTCTTGCCCGCGCCATGCGGAATGCGCAGCACGCGCACGTTCGCCTTCTTGGTGCAGTAGGCGAGCGCGGCCTCGTCGAAGTCGGGGGCGATCAGCACTTCGACGAACTGGCGGTCGAGAATGGTTATTGCGGTCGCGCCATCCAGCCTCGTGTTGAAGGCGAGGATGCCGCCGAAGGCCGAGGTCGGATCGGTCGCGTACGCGGCTTCGTAGGTGTCGGCGCAATTCGCACCCACGGCGGCGCCGCACGGGTTCGCATGCTTGACGATGACGCAGGCCGGCCGCTCGAACTGGCGCACGCATTCCCAGGCGGCGTCGGCGTCGGCGATGTTGTTGTAGCTCAGTTCCTTGCCCTGCAGCTGGGTGAAGGTCGCGAGCGTGCCCGGCACCGGCCACAGGTCGCGGTAGAACGCCGCCTGCTGGTGCGGGTTCTCGCCGTAGCGCAGGTCCATCACCTTGACGAAGTTGCCGTTGCTCTGGCCGGAGAACAGCGCCAGCGAACCGTCGTCCTGCACGGCGGACAGGTAGTTGCTGATGAAGGCGTCGTACTGGGCGACGCGGTTGAACGCGGCGACCGCCAGCGCGAAACGCGTCTTCGCGGACAACGCGCCGTCGTTCGCATCGAGTTCGGCCAGCAATCCCGGGTACTGCGCCGGATCGGTCGCGACCGCGACATGGGCGAAGTTCTTCGCCGCCGCGCGCAGCATCGCGGGGCCGCCGATGTCGATGTTCTCGACGATGTCGTCGAACGTGCTGTCCGGATCCATCGACACCCGTTCGAACGGATACAGGTTCAGCACCAGCAGGTCGATCGGGGCGATGCCGTGTTCGGCCATCACCGCATCGTCCTGGCCGCGTCGACCGAGCAGCCCGCCATGCACCTTCGGGTGCAGGGTCTTGACGCGGCCGTCCATGATCTCGGGGAAGCCGGTCAGGTCGGAAACGTCCCGGACCGGCAGGCCGGCCTCGCGGATCGCCTTGGCCGTACCGCCCGTGGACAGCAATTCGACGCCGCGCGCCGCGAGCGCACGGGCGAGGTCGATCAGGCCCGTCTTGTCGGAGACGGACAGCAGCGCGCGGCGCACGGCCACGGTCGTTGACGCGGTCATGGGATGTTCCGGTGCCTTGGGAGGCGCGAAGTATAGGCGCGTGCCGACGCCGCCGGTCTGGCTTATCCGAGGCGGTGCTCGGCCAGCTTCTTGCGCAGCGTCGCGCGGGTGATGCCGAGCATCTCGGCCGCGCGCGTCAGGTTGCCGTCGGTATGGCGCAGGGTTTCGCGCAGCATCGGCGCCTCGACTTCGGCCAGCACCAGCCGGTACAGGTCCTGGGCGCAGTCCCCGCCCGAGTGCGCAAGGTAGCGGCGCACCGCGCGCGCGACGCATTCGCTCAGCGCCGGCGCGGCTTCGGGCGCGCTGACGGCATCGACACGCAGGGGCTGGAACACGTTCATCGGCTGCTTCTTGTCTTTTCTTGTGGTTCTTCTGCGCCGCCCGCATCCGCGAATGCGACGGGGGCTGGGGAGTCTATCGGCGCGACCCGCGAACGCAAGCGGGTTTTTTCCGAGCCAGCGAATCAATCGTCCGCGCGCTGTTGTTGCCGCGCATTCGAACTACGAGGGCTATACTGCGGATCATGATGGAAATTTCGACACATCCGGCCGCGCCCTTCGTGCTCGGCATCGTGCTGGCCTGGCTCGCCGGCGTGCGTGTGTACCTGACGATCTTCGGGGTCGGCCTGGCTGCCTACCTCGGCTGGATGGACTTGCCGGAGTCCATCGCCCTGGCCAAGTCGCCCGTCGTGCTCGCGGTCTGCGGCGTGCTCGCCGTCGTCGAGTTCCTCACCGACAAGCTGCCCGGCGTCGACTCGGTCTGGGACCTGCTGCATACGCTGGTCCGCATCCCGGCCGGTGCCTTCCTCGGCGGCATCGCGATCCCGACCGACAGTGGCGAGGCCAGCCTCGCCGGCATGGTGCTCGGCGGCAGCGTCGCGGCGCTGAGCCACGGCCTCAAGAGCGGCACCCGTGCGCTGATCAACACCTCTCCCGAACCGGCCAGCAACTGGACCGCCTCCGTGGCCGAGGATGGCCTCGTGCTCGCGGCCCTGGCGCTGGCGATCGCACATCCGTGGTGGGCGCTGGCCCTGCTGGTCGTGGCGTCGATCGCGTTCTTGGTCGCGATCGTGCTGCTGTATCGGCTGGTGCGTCATGTCGCGCGCCGCGTCCGCGCCGCGGTGGCCTGATGCTCTGGCTCAAGGCGTTCCACATCGTCTTCGTCGTGGCCTGGTTCGCCGGCCTGTTCTACCTGCCGCGGCTGTTCGTCTATCACGTCGATGTCGCCGACGCGGCCTCGCACGATCGTTTCGTCGTGATGGAGCGGCGCCTCCTCGGCATCACCCATCTCGGCGGCGTGCTCGCGATCGTGCTCGGCAGCGCCCTGCTCGCCTGGTGGGCGACGCACGCGCCCGACTACTTCAAGCAGGGCTGGCTGCACGCGAAGCTCGCCCTGGTGACCCTGCTGATCGCCTACCACGCGAGCATGGCCGCGTTCGTCCGGCAATT
>CALMWD010000500.1 GCA_937873105.1 uncultured Rhodanobacteraceae bacterium | reverse complement strand
ACGCGCTTCGGATCCGCGATCCCCTCGGCGGCCAGCCACATCGCGGCATCCGTCACGTCGTCCTGCATTTTCTTTCCCCATTGCTTGAAGCCCTTTTCCCAGAAATTCCGCCCGTAACCGGTGGAACCGCGGAAATTCACCTGCAGCACCGCATAGCCGCGGTTTGCGAGGAATTGCACATCAGGATTGAAGCCCCATGCGTCGTAAGGACCGTGCGGTCCACCGTGCGGCAGCACCACGACCGGGAAGAGCTTGGCGCCTTCGCGCGGCAAGGTCAGGAAGGCGTTGAGTTGCACGCCGTCGCTGGCCGCGAAGCTGATCGGCGTCATCGCCGCCATCTGTGCCGGATCGATGTCCAGAAAGCGCGACTGGAGCAGCGACACCTTGTTCGTGGTGCGATCAAGCAGGTAGTAGGTGCCCGGGTTGCGGTCCCCGCTGACGACAACCAGCACGACGCTATCGTCGCGCGAGAAGCCGGCGAAGGTGACCAGGTTGCCGGCGAAATTCTTCATCAGGCCGGCGTGCAGCTTGGCCCAGTCGGAGTTCGGGTCGAGATACTGGATGCCCGGCTTGCCGGCGTCGAAGATCGCGGCGAAAGGCACGCCGTCGAATCCGGAGAAGAGAACCCGGCTGATGTCCTGATCGTCACGACCATGCACCTTCTCGCGCGTGCCGTTGGCGAAGTCGACGCGGTACAGCGCCGCCGGTTCGCCCGCGTCGGAGATCTCCGCCCACGCGGTGTTGTTGTCTTTCTCGAACTCGAGCACGGCCATGGTCTGGCCGGCGAGGCGCTTGGGTACCGGGGTCCATTCGGCATCTGCGGTGGGGCGGTAACGCAGTACCGGTTCTGCGTCGTCGTCGCGAGAGGATGCGAACCGTGCGCGCTGGTTGCGGTCGACAGCGACGTTGGCGCCGCGCAGCGGGATCTTTTCGATCAAAGTGCGCTCGCCGGTGTGGGCGTTGACGCGGTAGATCAGTGATTCGCGGTCGGCGCTGCGGCCGCTGAAATACACCAGCATCTCGCCCTTGCTGCCGGGAATGCGATCGAGCACGAAGGCCGAACCGCGGTCCTTGCGACGTCCGCGCACGGCGCCGTTGTCGGGCACGTAGCCGAACAGCAGTTCCTGGTTCTCGCCGTTGGCGTCCAGCGAATACAACTCGCCGCGGCCGCGGGGCTCCGCGAGTGCGCCGAGCTTCTCGGCCTTGGACACGACCAGGCGCTCGTCGTCGACCCAGAACGGCGATATCACATGCTCGTTCGGCATGTAGCGCACGCGCTTGGGTTCGGCCTTGCCGCTCAAGTCGACGATCATCAGGTCGGTACGGTTGTCGACCGGCGTCGTGATGGCGAGCAACTTGCCGTTCGGCGACAGCGCCATCGTGCCGTATTGCGGCAGTTGCGCGAACACCTTTGCGGGGATTTCTGCAGCGACGGTCGCTGCGCCGGCGAACGACAGCGCGGCCCATGCCGCGCAGCGTGAAATGAAATTCATGGGTGATCCGGATGTGTACGCAGCGCGGATTCGCTGTGCCACGGATTGTAACGATCTGGTGCGCGCAGGCACCAGATCGCATGGATCCCCAATGGATGCCTACTTCGCAGCCTTGCCGATGTGCTGGTCGAGGAACTGCTGCATCTTGTCGTACAACTCAATGCGGTTGGCTTCTTTGTAGAAACCATGACCTTCGGCGTCCTTGACCAGAGAAACCGGCGGACGGCCCGCGCGTTCCAGCGCTTCCGACATCGCCTTGTAGTGGATCAGCGGCACGCGCTGGTCATCCTTGCCATGGATCAGCATGACCGGAATCTTCAGCTTGTCGACGTTGTGCACCGGCGACTCGGCCTTGGTCTTGGCTTCATCCGTACCGACGGCCGTTTCGACGTAGTAGCGGCCGCGACGGGTGTCGTCGATGTCGCCCTTGGTGGCCATGTAGGCCAGGTCGTACACGCCGACGTAGCCGATCGCGCACTTGTAGAGATCCGGGTAGCGGATCGGGTTCATCAGGGCCGCATAGCCGCCGAAGCTCGCGCCGAAGGTGCAGATGCGATCCTTGTCGGCGACGCCGTTGTCGATCGTGTAACGCACGCCCGCGGCGATGTCGTCCATGATCTTTCCGCCCCACTGCTTGTAGCCCGACTTCT
>CALMWD010000499.1 GCA_937873105.1 uncultured Rhodanobacteraceae bacterium | reverse complement strand
ATGGACTACGTGCGCACGCTGGGCGGGGTATCGCCGGATTTTGAGGGGGCCACACGTACAGGGAATGACGTGTGGCAGGACGAAGGCGGGTCGGCGTGGTTCGAGAGCAAGGACGGGCTCTTGCCGATCCAGCCAGGGCACTACTACCACTCCTGCCGGCTCGGCCCTGACGACGAGCCGATCAGCACGCAGGAATTCGGCATCGGCGTCGGCATCGGATGCCCGGAGAATTTGCAGGTCGGCGACCGGCTCATCATCACGATCAGCCCGGCCGGCAACGTCCGGGTCACCTACCAGGTCGGCGACCAGTTCCGCGTGCGCGTCATCAACGGCGCGCCCGTGCAGCTCGGCGGCGGCCAGACCGGCACGGACACCCAGACCTGGCGCGTGCGCGGGTCGGTCGATGGCGCGCTGGCCGACTACAGCCTCTACAAGCCGACGCCGAACACCTACAGCGCAGGCGGCCTCACGTTCACCATCACGCCCGGCGGCATCGATTCGGCGCTCGGCGACGAGTTCGAGTTCTACATCGAGGGCGGGCAGTTCCGGTACCGCAAGAACGGCGGGGCGTGGTCGGCGAATACCCAGATCGCGAGCAGCGTCAACATCGACACGGCCGGCGGCGCCACCATCGCCGCAGCGTTCGCCACCGGCGCGGCGCCCAGCTTCGTCGTGGGCGACACCTACAGCTTCAGCGTGCGGGCCCTGAACACCGTCGAACGGTTGTGCAGTCCGGTGCATGGCGGCAAGTTCTCGTCGTTCACGCCGGGCAATCGTCTAGTCATCGGCTACACCGCAGAAATGCTGACTGGCTCGACCCCTACCTACCTTTTCGCGCGCAACAATGAAGTCACTGCGGTCAGCCTGTATGTGCGCGTCAAGGACATTTCCGATTCCGGTCTTGCGCTGGTCGGCATCACTCTGCAGCCCGGCGACAACGTGGTTGACCTGACCGCGAATATCGCCGGATTCGGCGCCGGTGACACAGTGACGGTCGAGGAAACATCCGGCGGTTCTGAAAAGCTGCTGACCGGGCTCTGGCTCGGCCATCCATTCGAGCTAGACATGCCCAACGGCGTGCCCGACCCGGGCATCACCCGCAAGCGCGTCGCCATCGGCACCAAGGCCCGCCCGCGCGCGCGCTACGGAGCCAACGTCCAGCACGTGGCCGTCGCAGACGCCACCGTCGACGAACTGATCGAGCGCCTGAACGATGCCGTCGTGAACCATGAAGGCCGCTTCGTGGCCGTCTGGCCGGCCGGCAAGCAGGCCGAATGCGGCATCGTCCGCTACACCGGCGCCGAACTTGAGATCGAGGACGAGTTCGACTTCCACCCGACCGACAGCACCGACCGCCTGTTGCGGTTCAGTCTGCCGTTGGAGCCGGTGGCTTAGCGTTCTGGCGATCGATCCAGGCGTCGAATTGGTCGACGTCGATATAGACGCGCCGACCGATGCGGACGATGGCAGAAGCCATCCCGATCGTTTCCGCGTTGAAGATCCACCAGCGAATCTGGCCCTCGGTGAAGGGGCTCTCTGCGGCGAACGCCTTGACGGTACGCAGCGTGCGTTTCATGGCCCGCTGATCTCGGTGCCGTCGACGCGATAGGTCACGGTGACGCCAAGGGCTTGGCACAGCTTGACCACCGTCGACGCGCGCATGTCCGACTTCCCAGACTCGAACGTGGCGATGCTCACCGGGCTGATCCCAGCGAGTTCGGCAAGCTCTGCCTGGGTCATCCCGCGCATCGCGCGTATGGCTCTGAGTTTCTGAGGCGTCAGCATGCCAACCATTGTGGCTGTCCTTCGCTGTTGTGGAAATTCATTGAGGTGTTGCAAGCATACAGCAAGCTGTATTAAAGTCCAGTCCGTGGAGCTAGGCACACCGCCAAAGAGCACGCCACGAACCGGAGACACCGCATGGAAACCCTGACCGTTCGCATCACCGGCACGTCGCCGCTGCTGATGCACTCTGAACTGCTGTGCAACCCGCTCGCCGCGGAGACCAAGGCCCACAAGTCGGTCGCGGCGAAGCGCAAGAAATCGGACGACGACCACCTCTGGTTGCTCGAATCCGAGTGGCGCAACGGCATGTATCACGACGACAAGATTGGCCCCTACATCCCGGCGATCAATCTGGAGTCGGCCATCGTCGCGGGCGGCAAGATTCATCGCCTCGGAACCACCATCAAGCAGGCCGTGCAGGTTCTGGACGACCAGGTGAAGCTGGAATACGACGGCCCGCGCAAGAAGGACGCCATGTGGAAGTCGGGAGAGTTCACCGACATTCGCGGCGTGGGCGTGAACGGCAAGAAGATCATGCGCGCTCGACCGATCTTCAAGCGTTGGTCGGCGCAGTTCCAGGTCGCCTACATGGAAGACGTGATCGACCGCGGCGATCTGGTGCGCGCTATCGAAGAAACGGGCCGGCGCATCGGCATCGGCGACTATCGCCCGCGGTTTGGCCGGTTCGATGTCGAGGTCGCCAAATGAGCACAGTCACGATGATGCCGCCGTGGCGGAACGCGGCGGCAGAGCTGTTCGCCGGGAAATACGGCTATGGCGACATCGTGCCGCACGACGAACTGCTCGCGGCCTTCTACCTGCCGAAGCCGACCGGAAAACGCACGTTCGAAGAGTACGATCAGTGGCGGCTCGCCGTACTGGCGCAGCAAGACGCGCTGGCCGAGTGGCTGCTTGAGGAACGGAACATGATGCTGGTGGCTGTGCCTGGCCAAGGCTATCGCATAACGCCGCCGGAACAGCAGACCGAACAGGCGCTGGAACGCGGCATGAAGCGCGTGCGGAAGGAGATCAACCGCATGGCGCGGCAGCTGCACTACGTCGATCGCAGCGCGCTCACGCACGAACAAGCGCGCGCCAACGCTGATGCGCTCGCGCGCGCCGCTTGGCTGAAATCGCAGGTCAACAAGTCCAAGCGCCTGCGCATCGGCGATGACACGAAGAAACCCCGGAAGATCGGGAAGGGTGAGGATTGAAATTGCGGCGGGGCGCGGCAAGGCGGGGCAAGGC
>CALMWD010000498.1 GCA_937873105.1 uncultured Rhodanobacteraceae bacterium | reverse complement strand
CATCGAGGACACGCTGTCCGCGCTGTCCGACATCGCGCTGCGCGACGGTGCGCTCGAAGCCGCCGACGCCTATGCGCGCGACCATCTGCGCCGGGTCGAGGCGCGCGTGCAGCGCGGACATCCGGAGCTGATCGCGGCCCAGCGCCAGCGCGCGTCGGTGCTCAACCAGCTCGGCCGCTATCGCGAGGCACAGGACATGCTGCGCGACGCCATCGCGATGCATGAACAAGCGATCGGCGACCGCGGCGCGCGCCTGTCCGACCTCGAGAACGATCTCGCCGTCAGCCTCAACGACAGCGGCGACGCGCTGGCCGCGCTGCCGCACGCCAAACGCGCACTGGCGCTGACCGACCAGAGCCGCAATTCGCCGCTGGATCGCGCGCTCGTGCTGATCAATCTCGCATCGAGCTTCGAGAATGCCGGCGACTACGTCCGTGCCGAGCGCCTGATGCGGGACGGCGTCGCCCTGTACGCGGCCCATGCCGCGCCGGAATCGAGGGAGCGGCTGCGCGCCGAAGGCAATCTGGCGCGGGTGCTCGGGCTGCGCGACCGCTTCGAGGAAGCGCGCGCCCTGTTCGTCGCGGTGCGTTCGCGCCACCAGCGCAACGACGGCGAACGCGGCTGGCCCTGGGCCTTCGAGAGCGTCCGCCAGGCGCAGATGGAACGGCGCGCCGGCCGTCACGCCGAGGCCCTGGCCCTGCTCGATGCCGCCGAAGCCGTCTTCGCGGCCGCCCTGCCCGAGCAACATCCGGCGCTGGCGCAACCGCTGCGCATCCGCGGCCAGATCGCGCTCGCCGAGGGCCGTCTCGACGAGGCGCAACAGGCCTTCGACCGCGCCGCCGCGCTGATCGGCACCGACGGTCTCGCCTTCGATCGCGCCATCGTCGGCTGCGAGCAGGCCGCCGTCGCCCTCGCCCGCGGCGAGCGCGCGCAGGCGACCACGCTGCTGCAACAGCACCTGCCCGTGCTGCGCGCGGCCACGCTTCCGACCGAGGCGAATCGCGCGTCTGCCGAGGTGCTGGCCGCCCGACTCCGCATGCCCTGAGCGCAAACGTCAGGGTCAGCGATCGGCGTAGGCCGCCTTGCCGGTGCGATCGTCGACCAGAACCTCGAACTCGGCGGGATCGGGCTTGCGGCCGTCCGGCGCTGCGCCCAGGGCATAGTGGATGGTCCACAGCCGGCTGCCCGGTTCGTCTTCGTAGACGATTCGCGTGACCTGATAGTGGAACGCGCCGATGCGCTTCGCCGCAAACGCATTCGACAACATCGCCACGTGGCCGGGCTGCATCCTCGGCGCGGTCGGCTTTCCGGGCGACGCCGCCAGCTTGGAATCGGAAGTCGCCTCGGCATCGGGCGCAGCGGTCGTCTTCGTGCGATCGGGGGCGGCAGCCAATGCGACGGTGCCAAGCAGCAAGAGGAGGCCGAGCAGGGCGCGATTCATGGCAGGTCCCCGAGTTGCAGAGCGGCGATGGTGCCCGGATGCGGCCATCGCGACAAGCGCGACCCGTCCAACGTGAAAACCTGGCGCGACGTCATTCGAAACCGTCGAAGAACACGACGATGGGCGGGATGCCGTGCACGTGCGATGGCAGGTGGTCGGACGTGGGTTGCGACGTCGGCGCACCGTGAACGCTGCCGGCCGGATACCCGGCGCCGGCACCGATCGGGACGCGGCCGCGCAGGTCGGGCAAGGCGAACGTGGTCGTGCCGTCGCCGCCATAGCGCTTGCCGATGGCTTCGAACAGCAGGGGATAACTCGCTACCGACAACAGGCGACCGTCGGCATGCAACCACTCGCCGGTGTCGTAGGTGCCGGCGAAGCTGCGCACCATTCCCACGAACGGGAACCAGCCCGAGTCCGGCGCGTTGCCGTCGACCGCGATGACATGACGCGACGTCAGCGTCGGCGCATTCAGGTCCAGCGCCAGCGTGCCCCCGACGAGACTGGTGTCGAGCACGTCGGGCGCCACGCCGACGCTGTGCCGATGCTGCGGCATCTGCATCGTGGTCAGGGCCGCAGCGGACACGCCGTAGGTATCGCCCGGGATGTAGCTGAAGCCGCCCGGGGCCACGCCGGAAGATGCCGCGTGGCGGCTCGCGAGGTTCGGTGTGGCGATGGTGATCAGGCCGTCGTCGCCGTAGGTATTGCCGATGACCGAGTTCAGGATCGCGTATTGCTGGACCTGCAGCAGGGTGCCGTCCGCCGCGGGTTCGCCATAGGGCATCGTCGTGCCGGCCCAGAGGCGGACCATCGCCATGGTGTCGCCTTGCACGTAGTCCGTTTGCCGATAGGGATACAACCCGTTCGTGACGAACACGTGCCGCATCGCCAAGCCGGGCTGGGCGATGCCGAAGGGTTGCCCTGCGCCCGCGGACTGGGTCACCGACTGCGCCGCTGCCGCGATACTCATCGCCGCCCAGAATCCGCCCAAGATCCAACGTCCCGCCGCCGGCGACATGCCGTCTCCGTGTCCAGTCACTGGCGCGTTTTGCCATGACCGAACGATGGCGTCCATCCTGTCGTGCGCGGCGCGACGCACCGCCCCGCTAAACTCGCGCACCTATGACCCAGCCCATCGTTTCCGAACTGATCGACCTGCTCCAGCGGGAACGGCTGGAGGTAAACCTGTTCCGCGGCGCCAGCCGCGACATCGGCACGAAGTACGTGTTCGGCGGACAGGTGCTCGGCCAGGCCTTGTCCGCCGCGCAGCAGACGGTGCCGCGCGAGCGCCTGGTGCATTCGCTGCACGGCTATTTCCTGCGCGCCGGCGACATCAACGCGCCCATCGTCTACCAGGTCGAGACCTCGCGCGACGGCAAGAGCTTCTCGACGCGCCGCGTCACCGCGATCCAGCACGGCCAGCAGATCTTCGGGGTCGCCGCCTCGTTCCAGGAACCGGAACCCGGCGTCGAGCACCAGATGTCGATGCCCGACGTGCCGAAGCCCGAGGACCTGGAACCG
>CALMWD010000497.1 GCA_937873105.1 uncultured Rhodanobacteraceae bacterium | reverse complement strand
GGCATCGAGGAAGCAGACCACGTCGGCGTCGACGGCATCGATGCCGCGGCGGAACGCACCCAACTGGCCGGTGTTGGGCCCGCACAGCAGGGTGACGCGCGAATCTCCGGCGTATCGCGCGCGCAGCAGGTCTGCGGAACCGTCGGTGGAGCCGTCGTCGACCACGACGACCGCCGCCGGCGCACGCGTTTGCGCCAGCGCCGAGTCGACCGCCTCGACGACGAAGTCGCGGTAGTTGTAGCTGGTGACGACGACCGCGATGCGGGTACGCGCGGGGAGGGCGTTCGTGCTCATCGATCCTCCGCGACAGGCCGGCCGGCGGCTGCGGCGACCGGCGCCGACACGACCGGCTGGCCGCGCTCCAGCAGCCACAGCATGATCGTCTTCTGGCGCACGTAGTTGGCGCGCACGTAGGCGTAGACGAGGCCGTGCCAGCCGTCGAGGAATCCGCCGCGCAGCAGGTATCCGCGCCAGAAGCGCCAGGCCGGTGCGAGCACCAGTTTCGCGAGCGAGGCGCGTTTGCCCGCGGCGTGGTCGTGCTCGGCCATCATCCGCGCGTAGCGTTCGGTCTTGGCCAGTTGATCGGCGAGGCTGCGGTAGGGCGTGTGCCGCAGGTCGCCCGCCAGGGTCGCGACCGCGCCGTCGACCGAGACCTGCTCGTGCACCTCGCGCGTGCCGCGCCAGCCGCCGCGGCGGCGATCGAAGAGGCGCAACACCCGGTCCGGGTAGGCGTTGCCGTGGCGCAGCGACCGACCGAAATAGTCGCTGAGGCGCGCGAAGCGATAACCGGCGCCGTCGCGGAAACCGGCGTCGCGCGCGGCCAGGATCGCCCGGCGCAGATCGGCGTCGATCCATTCGTCGGCGTCGAGGCAGAGCACCCAGTCGTGCGCGGCGGCGTCGACCGCGGCCTGCTTCTGGCTACGGTAGCCGGTGAATGCGCGCTCGAGGATGCGGGCGCCATGGCGCCGGGCGATGTCGAGGGTGCCGTCGCGGGAACCTGAATCGACCACCACGAGCTCGTCGCAGAAGTCGAGCGACGACAGGCACCGGCCGATGCGGTCCGCTTCGTCCAGGGTGATAATGCAGGCAGAGAGCCGCGGCCGCCCAGGCGCGTGGCGGTCGATTGACGAGGAAGCGTGAATGGCCGAATTCCTTCTGTTCGGGACCGAGCGGTATGCGTTGCCCATCCTGCAACCGATCGCGGATCGCCTGCAAGCGCGCGGCCACTCGGTCGCGGCATGGTTCGTCGATGGCGCCGCGGGTGCGCGCCTCGCGGGGGCGGTGCGCGCGGTCGGGCTGGCCGAGGCGGTGGCGACCGACTGGTGCGCGGTGATCACCGCGGCGAACTGGGTCCCGCCCTTCCTGGCCGGCGCCAAGGTGCAGGTCTTCCACGGCTTCGACGTCGAGAAGCGTCGGCCGGAACGCGGCCATTACCGGATCCGCGGGCTCTTCGACCTCTATTGCACGCAGGGGCCGGCGACGACGGCGCGCTTCGCGGCGCTGTCGCGCACGCACGGCGGGTTCGCGGTGGTCGAGACCGGTTGGCCCAAGCTCGATCCGCTGTTCCGCGACGCGCCCGACCGTGCCCAGGCCTTGCGCGCGAGCGCGGGCGAGCGGCCGGTCGTGTTGTTCGCGTCGACGTTTTCGCATCGGCTGAGCGCGGCGCCGCGGCTGCTCGACGTCGTCGCGGCCGAGGTCCGGCGCGGCGATCGATTCTGGTTGCTGACCCTGCACCCGAAATGCGCGCCCGAACTCGTCGACGCCTATCGCCGGCTCGCAGGGACGAATGCCCGCTACGTCGAGACCGAGGACATCCCCTGGGCGCTGCGCGCCGCGGACGTGCTGGTCGCGGACACGACTTCGGTGACCTCCGAATTCGCCGTGCTCGGCAAGCCGGTGGTCACCTTCCGGAACGCCGCGCCCAAGCCCTTCATGTTCGACTTCGACGAACCCGCGCAGCTGCCGCGGCTGCTGGACCTGGCCTTCGTCGGCGATCCGGTGCGCGCGGCCGCCACCGCGGCCTATGCGGCGTCGATTCATCCCTATCGCGACGGCGCCTCCGCCGATCGCGTCATCGAGGCGGTCGAGGCCCTGATCGCCGGTCGCCTGGGTCATCGTCGGCGGCCATGGACGGACTGCTTCCGCGCACTTCGGATCCGCGCCCATCTCGGTTATTGGGGCTCGGCCGCGCGGGCGCGCTCGCGCT
>CALMWD010000496.1 GCA_937873105.1 uncultured Rhodanobacteraceae bacterium | reverse complement strand
CCACGCCCACACCCGCTCGATGAACGCCTCGCGGCCCAGATCGTGGCGGGTCTTGCCTTCACTGGTCAGTTGCCGCTCGACTACCATTTGCGTGGCGATTCCGGCGTGATCAGTGCCCGGCTGCCAGAGGGTGTTCCGGCCCTTCATCCGGTAATAGCGGGTCAGCGCATCCATGATGGTGTCCTGGAAGGCGTGGCCCATGTGCAGGGTGCCGGTCACGTTAGGCGGCGGCAGCATGATCGTGTACGGCTCGCCCTCGCCTTGCGGCGCGAAATAACCGCTGGCTTCCCATTGCGGGTACCAGCGCGACTCGATGTCCTTGGGATCGAAGCTCTTGTCCATGCATGACTCCACGACGCCGCGGCCGAACCGCAGCGAATGATACGAAGGGATGGGGTCGCGAAACCGCGGCCGAAGGCCGGCTAGGCTAGCACGGACGCGTGGTGCAGCCGGTCGAACCGGCGGCGGAACGGCCTTCGGCGGGGTAGTAGTAGACGCGGCGGACGCGGTCGCCGTCGAACTCGTAGACGGCCACGGCCTGCTGTTCGCGGGGTCCCTGCGGCCCCTGCCAGAACGCGAGTTCCAGCGTCACCACGCGCTCGGGCCCGACCATGACCTGTTCGATGCGCGTACGGCAGCTCGGGCAACCCCGGAAATACTCGGCCATCTCCGACATCAACTCGGCGCGCCCCGAGGATTCGGTGGTGATGCTGCGGCCGTCCACCGCCAGCCATTCGATCTGCGGGCTGGCGAGCGCGGCCATGCGCGTCGCGTCGTGGGCATTGAAGGCGGCCACGAAGGCGCGCACCGCATCGATGCGGGCACCGGCGTCCTGCGCCGGCGGATGGATGCGACCGCCGCTGGCGCAGGCGGCCAAGGCCAGGGAGAGCGCGGTCGCGAACAGGATGCGCATGGTCGACCTCAGTTGCGTCGGTCGTCGCTGTCGCGGCGCAGACTGAGGATCACGAAACGATGCGACTCGCCAAAGCGCTGCACGAGGTGGCCATTGTCCGCCGCGATCGCGACCAGCCGATCGTAGTTCTCCGGGCGCACCAGGTACAGGCGCTTGCCCTCGGACTGGCGCAGTTCGCTCGCCAGATGGTCGTCGTAGTAGCTGTGCGGCGTCGGACCGAGGCTGACCCACTCGGTCTCGATGTCCATGTAGAAGCCGAGGCCGTAACGCGGCGACTCCTCGACGAAGACGACCGCTTTCGGGGTGTAGGGCACCATCCGGTCGATTTCGGCCGCGAAGGCGCGCATGTCCTTGTTGCTCTCGATGTGGGCCGCGCCGAACTTGAGCAGCACCAGGACGACCGCGACCACCGGCAGCCAGACCAGGTGCCGCGTCAATCGGGCCGGCTCGGACAACCACGATCGGGCGACGACCAGGGCCAGGGCGGGAAACAGCGGCAGCAGATACAGGGGCAGGCGCGAGCGCGCGAGCATGAAGACCAGCAGCGGCAGACCGCTCCACAGCGCCAGCAGCTTCGCTTCCGGCGACAGCATCGCCCAGCCCGCGCGCGAGCGCGGCAGGTCGCGCCAGCGCCGCCACAGGGTCGGCAGCCAGGGCAAGGTGCCGAGCAGCAGGGTGAAGCCGTAGACGTAGAAGCCGCCCCACCACTGCGGGAAGCGGCCGTGTTCGGACGAGGCCACGCGGGCGACCACTTCCTCGTTGACGAAATAGGACATCAGGCCCGGATTGTGCAGCACCACGGCGACATACCAGCTCAAGCCGACCGCGGCGAAGGCCAGCAGCGCGCGCGGGTCGAACAGCTGACGGGTGCGATGCTGCGGCTGCAGCGCGTCGAAGACCAGGACCGCGGCCAGCGGCAGCAGGCCGGGCGGCCCCTTGGTGACGAAGGCCAGGCCGAAACCGATCCACATCAGCATGACCCAGGGCAGTACCCGATGCCGGTCGGAGAGCGGCCAGCGCGCGCCGACGTAACCGAAGATGCCGAGCGTGGTCGTCAGGGTCAGCAGGGTGTCGGTGGTGACGAGGTTGGCGGCGAAGAACGACAAGGCCGTGGTCGCGTAGATCGCCGCGGGCAGCCCGGGCAGTGCCGCGGTCAGCCGTCGCCCGATCCCGAACAGCAGGCCCACGGTCAGCGCGAAGGCCAGCGCGTAGGGCGCGCGCACCGCCCATTCGTTGCGGCCGAACTGGGCGACGCTGCCCGCGATCGCCCAGTAGGTGAGCGGCGGCTTGGTCGGGTGGATGTGGTGGTGATGGCGGCGCGGGGTGACGTAGTCGCCCGAGCGCAGCATCTCCATCGCCACCTGGGTGTAGCGACCCTCGTCGGTCTCCCACAGCCCGCGCGATCCCTGGAAGGCGAAGCCGAGCGCCAAGGCGCAGGCGAGCGTCAGCCAGAACGAGTGCAGCACGCGCAACACGGCGCCGCGCGCCGGTGCGCCTGCAGGGGCGACATCAAGGGCGTTGGAAGACATTCGATGATCCGCAGGGAAACGATGCGCGACGCTAGCGACAATGCTGCTAAAGCGGCGTTACGAATGACGGAACGATTCTCATTCCGACCACGATGCGTGCAAACAATCTTCCGTGCTCAGCGCAGGGCAGCGAGCGCAGCCTCCGCCTTGCGCACCCATCGATGGTCATCTCCGTACTCCGCACGCAATCGCGACAATCCGGCATCCAAGTCCTTGCGCGCCGCCTCGGTGTTGCCGGCCAGTGCATGCAGGCGTCCGCGCGCCACCAATGCTTCGCCGATCATGGCGTGCTCGGCATCCTCGCGCTCAAGCACGTCCATGGCCCGCTGCAAACGCGGCATGGCTTGTGCATCGACACGCCCGGCATCAAGCCCGATACCGGTGGCAAGCACCACGTTCTCGGCGTAACCGCTGTGGTCTTCGCCATACATGGATTTCAACGCCACCGCGGCACGTTCGCTTTGCGCGATCGCTTCGTCATGGCGACCATTCGCGGCATAGGCCAGCGCCAGACGTTCGGCGGCGTAGGCGATCTCCGCCTGACCGATGCCGGGCAACGTCGTCAGCAGCTTCGCGTTCTCTTCCAACTCGGCGGTGCCGCGCGCCAGGTCGCCGGCCTCGATGCGTGCTTCGCCGAGACTGGCGCGCGCGCTCAAAGTGAACGCGCTCTGAGCACCAAGCGTGCGCGCATAGACGTCGACAGCTTCTTCGTAATGCGGAATTGCCTGTGCGGCCTGCCCGCGCGCAAGCGCGAGCCGTCCCTTGAACATCAGTACCTGGCCGAGTTCCGGAGAACCTAGCGGACGAAACACGCGCTCGGCCTCGTCAAGCGCCACGATCGCTTCGTCATGACGGCGCATGCGCCGCAACAAATCACCCAGACGCATCGACGCGTGACCGATCACCGGATGCGAGGCGTCGACGCTGGCGCGCGCCGCCGCGATCGCATCCGCGTATAGCGGCATCGCCTCGGCATAACGACGCTGACGACGCATCAGGTCCGCAAGCATTACCCGCGGATACACCGTCTGCACGTGCTCGGCACCGGAACGCGCGATGTAGCCGTCGAGCGCGCGACGCAAGCTGGCCTCGGATTCGTCGAGACGGTCGAGCTGTTCCAGCACGACGCCGAGGTTGTAGTGCCGACGCAGGGTTTCAAGATGGTCGGGACCGTAGTGCATTTCGTGAATCGCGAGGATCCGTTGCGCCAGCTCCAGTGCTTCCTCGCGCTGGCCTTGCTCGAGACGCAGCCGTACCAGACGCATTTCCGCGCGTGCGGTACGGATGTCGTCCGGCCCGGCAAGTTCGCGAAGCAGCTGCACGGCACGCTCGATCGCCGCGAGTGCCGGCTCACGCTGACCGAG
>CALMWD010000495.1 GCA_937873105.1 uncultured Rhodanobacteraceae bacterium | reverse complement strand
CAGGAAGAAGACAAGCACATCGCCCTCTACGCCAAGGCCATCGAGAAACTCGGCTGCGAGGTGATCGACCTCGACGATAGCGCGATCTTCAACGCTGTGATACGCAGCCATACGCCTTCGCCTTGGCGCGTCGAGCCCGGGATGGAGGCCGACGCACGCAACGACCGCATCGCGAACTTCCTCGCCCACGCGCATTTCCTCGAAAGGCGAGTGGTGCATTCGCTGGAAATGCACCAAGAAGCCTGCGCACATTCGCCCTCGCCCTACCCTGGAAAGGCCGTGGCGGCGGTGCTCGCAGATGAACACCGTCACGTCGCGTATACGCGCGAAGCGGTGTTCGACCTCGTCCCGCGCCAGCGCGCAAACGACATCCTGGCCGAACACCGACGCGCCGAGTATCGCGCCAATCTCGATTTCTCGTCGCGCACCTTGCTTCGCCTGATTCGCGAGGAAGCGACGCACTGGCCGGTGGGGCGTCGTCCGTTCTTCGGAGCTGTCGCCTGGACGATGCGCGGGATACTTGCGGGTGCGTAGGCCAATTCCGCTTGTGATGCACGATGCGTCCGCGTCGCCGCGGGCGCTCGATGAGCGCCTGGAAACTCTGGCCGTACCGCTGCGTTCGCTGGACGAGCGCGCCGTTCGTGCCGCGTTCGCGCTCGCCGAGAGCGACGTGCTGCTCAAGACGACGTTGAGCCTGTGCCCGACATGCCTGTCCCACGTCCCGGCAACGGTGCTGCAACGGGGCCGCCAAGTGTGGCTCCACAAGCGCTGCCCAACGCACGGCGCGAGCGCCGCGGTGATCGAAAACGATATCGCGTTCTACCGCGTGTCCAGTAAGGATCGTTGGGGGCGCGCGTTCGGGCAGGCGGCGCGTTTCGACATCCCGGCGTTCGGCGGATCGTGCTGCGGGCCGGGGGAATCCTGCGGGCCTGCCGCGCCTGCATCGGATGAAGCCCACGCGCTGGCCGCGCCGCCCCACGACTTCAGCGACCAGCAACCGAACAAGACCTGTACGGTGCTCGTCGAAGTGACCGACGCGTGCAATCTCGCGTGTCGCGTTTGCTATTCCGACTCGAAAGGCGACCGCGTGTTGCCACTCGATGTCTTCAAGGCGCACGTCGGCGCCCTGGCCGCGCGCAAGCAGCGCCTGGATTCGGTGCAGCTGACCGGCGGCGAAGCCAGCCTGCACCCGCAATTCTGGGAATTGCTCGAATGGCTCTGCGCGCAGCCCACCGTGGGTAAGGTGTACCTGCCCACCAACGGCCTGTTGTTCAATCGGCCCGGCTTCGCGGCGCGATTGAAACCGCTGCGCGACCGCGTGCTCGTGCTGCTGCAGTTCGACGGTCGCGACGCAGGGGCGAACCCGATCTTGCGCAAGGCGAAGCCCGAGAGGCAGCGCGAGAAGTTGATCCGCTCGCTCGACAAGCTCGGCATTGCGATGCAATTGACGATGACGCTGAGCCAGGGTGTCAGCGAAGACGACATCGCCTGGGTCGTCGCGCAGGGTCTGCGCCATCGGAATGTCCGCCTGATCGCGATGCAGCCTGCGTTCTTCTCCGGCCGATATGAGCTTGGCGCCGAATCGACGGAGCGACTCACGCTCAGCGATTGCGTCAAGGGCGTCGTGGCCGGCATGAACGGCAAGGCACGCACGGAAGATTTCATGCCCATTCCTTGCAGCCATCCCAACTGCGGCTGGGTCACCCTGTTTGCACGCCGCTTCGGCATCGTGCGAAACATCGCCCGCAACGTCGACCTCGACGCCGTGATGAACGACGTGGCCTACAAGACGCTGCTGGACAAGAACGAAATGCGCGGGATCGTCGGCACGCGAGGCACGCTCGCCAGCCGGATCGTCGCGCGCGTCGGCCGCTGGCTGATCCGCCCGAAGGACGTGTTCGGTATCGCGATCAAGCCCTTCATGGACCGCTACAGCTACGATCAGGACCGCGTGTCCGCTTGCTGCCACCACATCCTCGATACGCACGGAAACGCGGTAAGCTTTTGCGAATACAACGCGCGCTTGCGACACCAGGATCCGTGGACGCGGTTCCCGATCCTCGAAGGCGGTGAACACACTGCCGCGCGCCCCTCGGCGGCAAAAGGCGCGCTCGCCTAGCAACACCCCGAGCTTGGGGCGCACGCCACGCCGGGCGGTGCGGGACGCAGATCGCAACCCGCCTTCTCGGCGTGCACGGTCAGTGCGCCCCATGCGAACTCGATGGGCGTACCAGCCAAAGTACCGCAGATCGGATACAGCCAGTGTTTGCGGGCGACCGATACGTGGCAGCAGAACACGGGGCTGTCGCCGCCCTGTGCCGCATGTCCCCACCCGAAGCCCGCGCCGATGCGCACGACATCTTCGAACACCGCAAACACCGCGTCGCTTTCCTCGCGAAGATCGACCCCCACATGATCGAGATAGGGTCGTGGACGTCGCGCGCCATCGTCGTGCAGAGCTTCCTCCTGCGCGATGCGGATGTGCGAGAAGATCGCGTTGATCCCGTCGGGGAAGCAGAACTTCACATACCCTCCGCGGCGATGGTCCAGCCGTGCCCCCGCATCGAGGAAGGCGCCCACGGGCAAGGCGTCAGTGTCCTCCACCTTGATGTGCAGGTGCAGGGTTTCGGCGGCGTCGACTGCGGCGGCGAAGGGCGAGGACGCAGCGAGGAGCCAGTCGACGCCACGCGCCTCGTTGGCATTCAACAGGCCATTGTTCTGCAGGGTTTCCAGACACGAAGCGACGACTGCAGACATGCGACATGCTCGGTGTGGACTAGCCGCCATCTTACATCGGAGAGACCGTCGATCGGTCGGGCTCAGCAACATCTGTCCGGTCAAGGTCGTTGTAGTGGCTCGCGAGATTGCAGAAGCCACTTCCCCGCGGCACTACCTTGCCGAAGTTGCGTCTTGATCGGAACCTCCGGGATCGGAGATCGGTGCCGCGGAACGCTGCGTTGAGAACAGGGCTGGCGATCGCGGCGGGGCGGTTCAGCGGTGCAGGGCCGCGATCGCGCGGTCGAGGCCGGCGAGCGTGAGCGGGAACATGCGTTCGCCGATGAGTTGCTTCGTCATCTGGATGCTCGGCGTCCAGTCCCAGGTGGTTTCCGCGACCGGGTTGAGCCAGACCAGCTTGGGCCAGGTACGGACGATGCGCTCCATCCAGGCGGCGCCGCTCTCCTCGTTCCAGTGCTCGATGCTGCCGCCGGGTTCGCTGATCTCGTAGGGCGCCATGCTGGCGTCGCCGACGATGACGACGCGCCAGTCGGCCGGGAACTTGTGCATCAGGTCGAAGGTGGCCTGGCTTTCGCCGTGCCGGCGGTGGTTGTCCTTCCACAGCTTCTCG